>CALJLX010000479.1 GCA_937982495.1 uncultured Desulfuromonas sp. | reverse complement strand
GTCCGCAACCTGTCGCCGATAGAAAACGCGGTGGTAGTTGACGATCTTGGCCCTGACACGCAGTGGAATAAGGCTTTGAGGGACGTAAATACCGTTATCCATCTGGCGGCTCGGGTCCATGTCATGCGTGACACTGCGGTTGATCCCTTCGCCGAATTCCGCCGGGTCAACGTCGCCGGTACCCTTAATCTTGCCCGCCAAGTGGTGGCCGCCGGGGCCAAGCGCTTTATTTTCATCAGTACAGTCAAAGTCAATGGCGAAGAAACAACCTTCGGGCGCCCTTTTACCTCGGAGGATCTGGCTTCTCCCCAGGATGCCTACGGAATCTCTAAACACGAAGCGGAAGAAGGTTTGCGTCATTTGGCCGAGGATACAGGTTTAGAGGTGGTCATCATCCGTCCACCTCTGGTCTACGGCCCCGGTGTTAAAGGGAATTTCCATAGCATGATGCGCTGGATCAATAAAGGCATCCCCCTCCCGCTAGGCGCCATCCATAATCAACGCAGCCTGATCGCCCTCGACAACCTCGTCGATTTCATTGTCACCTGTATCGACCATCCCGCCGCCGCCAATCAGACCTTCCTCGTTGCCGATGGCGAAGATCTCTCCACCACCGATCTGCTGCGCCGTGTCGGTCAGGCCATGGGCAAACCCGCGCGTCTGATCCCGGTGCCCATGAGTGTCCTCAAGTTCGGCGCTCGCCTTCTCGGCAAGCAGGCCATGGCGCAACGCCTGTGCGGCAATCTGCAAGTCGATATATCCAAGGCGAGGGAAGTCCTGGGCTGGTCACCGCCGGTGTCGGTGGATGAAGGGTTGAAGCGGGCGGTTCGTGCTGACGGCTGATGTCTTCTTATTGATAATTGGATAGTGGTCTTCAGTTAATAGTTAAGGGAAATCAGTTGCTTATGAAAAATTTTCTGTTCCGTTTCCTTGATGTTTTCTTTTCGGTCGTCGGGTTGATATTCGGGTTCCCACTGTTGGCCGCCATCACCCTGATCGGATTTTTCGATACCGGGTCCCCTATTTTTCGGCAAGAACGGGTAGGGCGGGACAAAAAGCCGTTTATCCTGGTAAAGTTCCGCACCATGAAGCCGGATACAGCTTCGGTCGCCACTCATTTGGCTAGCGCCTCGGCCATTACCCCTTTCGGCCATTTTCTGCGACGCACCAAGCTCGATGAGTTGCCGCAGTTGTGGAATGTGCTTAAGGGCGAGATGAGCCTAGTCGGCCCGCGCCCCTGCCTCTTTAACCAGCAGGAACTGATCGACGAACGGGAGAAGCGAGGAGTCTATGCGGTAAGGCCGGGGATTACCGGTTTGGCGCAGGTAAACCACATCGATATGTCAACGCCGCAATTGCTTGCGGAAACCGATGCCCGGATGATCAAAGATCTTACAATTGGCAACTACTTTTCATATCTCATAAAAACAGTCGCCGGCAGCGGGGCCGGTGATCGGGTGCGTCAAGATTAAGAATAAGTGCGCTTGAGTTGTCTCGTGGGATCGAGCCAAGCGCATCTGGTGATACAATAACTTTGAAATTATAGTGAGAGAGTTTTTAACATATGCAACGCATGTTGAACGAGGGCCGCATTCTGGTGATTGTCGCCTTGCAGGTGGCGATTGTGGTTCTCTCTTTTTGGGGGGCCTTTGCCCTCCGTTTCGATTTCCGGATTCCCCCGGGTTCCCAGCAGAAGTTCTTCGAGGTGTTGCCTCTGCTGCTGGTGATCAAACTTGGGGTTTTCTGGTGGCTGGGCTTGTTCCGGGGTTGGTGGCGCTATGTCTCCATGGCCGATTTGCTGGTCATTTTCAAGGCCAACAGCCTCGCTTCCCTGCTGTTGCTGCTCTATGCCTTTTTGATGTATCGCGGGACCAATATGCCCCGCTCGGTTCTGGTGCTCGACTGGGTTTTTTGCTTTTTGCTGATCAGCGGGGTACGTTTTGTCACGCGAGCGCTGCGCGAACATTATCTGCCCATGCCGGCCCGCAGGCACGAGCCTCGTTCCCGGCTGCTGGTGGTGGGGGCGGGGGATGCCGGGCAGATGATCGCCCGGGAGATCCGGCTGAATCCCGCTCTGAACCTGG
>CALJLX010000478.1 GCA_937982495.1 uncultured Desulfuromonas sp. | reverse complement strand
TCCTCGACATCTTCGCCCTCGACAACGTCGTCGCCATCGGCGATCCGGTCTACCCTGTCTACAACGACACCAACGTCATGATCGGCCGCACCGGCGAAGCGGACGACAAGGGCTACTACAAGGGAATCGTCTACCTCCCTTGCACGGAAGCCAATAACTTCATCCCCGAGCTGCCGAAACAGAAGGTCGACATCATCTACCTCTGCTTCCCCAACAACCCGACCGGCACCGTGGCGAGCAAGAGTGAGCTGAAGAAGTGGGTCGACTACGCCAACGCCAACGACGCCGTCATCTTCTTCGACGCCGCCTACGAAGCCTTCATCACCAACCCCGACATCCCCCACTCCATCTACGAGATCGAAGGGGCGAAGAAGTGCGCCATCGAGTTCCGCTCCTTCTCCAAGACCGCCGGTTTCACCGGCGTGCGCTGCGGCCTGGTGGTCGTGCCGGAAGAGGTGATGGGGACGACCGCCGGCGGCGAGAAGTACAGCTTCAACAAGCTCTGGCTGCGCCGCACCACCACCAAGTTCAACGGCGCCTCCTACCCGGTGCAGAAAGCCGCCGCCGCCGTCTACTCGGACGAAGGCTGGCGGCAGACCAAGGAAATCATCGACTACTACATGGATAACGCCCGCATCATCCGCGAAGGCCTGAAAGCCGCCGGCATTACCTGCTACGGCGGGGTGGATGCCCCCTACATCTGGCTGAAAACGCCGGGCGGGCTTTCCAGTTGGGATTTCTTCGACAAGCTGCTGAACGAATGCAACGTCGTCGGCACGCCGGGAAGCGGTTTCGGACCCAGCGGCGAAGGCTACTTCCGCCTCAGCGCCTTCGGTCACAAAGAAAACGTGATCGAAGCGGTGGAACGGATCAAGAAAAAGTGGGGCAAATAAGCTAAGAAAACGAGACGGGCGGCCGGAAATGGTCGCCCGTTTTTCATTGATATACCGACAGGAGGGGTATGACCCAGATCGATCGCATTGCGCCGAGGGAGGTGGTCATGCGCCTGATTTTGGTCGGAGCGAGAGAAGCCGGGGTAGATTTTGGAAATTCAAACACCGCGGGACAGGATCTGCGCGTGGGTGCTGGTATTTGAAGACGTTGCGGATTCAACCCAGAAAAACCAGCAGAAATGCCCTACTTTTGACGTTCCTGCCTGAATGAGCGTATATTGTCTAATGTGTCCAGTCAAACCGATCTTCACTGAATATGAGTGGGAAGGCATGATTCAGGAACATGCCCGCTAACCGGACCATCAGGGGAGAGAAGAAGGAGGCGACATGCGGGTACGACTATTTTCATTCTGTTTGTTCTTGCTGCTGGTTGCCGGCGCAACTCCTCAATGTGTCATGGCCGGGATCGAGATGGACTGCGAAGGGTCGGCAGCGGCATACCGTCTGCAGGGTATTGATTGTACCTGCATAAACGATCAGATCGTCTGCGGCGGTTCGGCAAGCAAGGGGGTGGGCAGAGGACTGTCCAGTTCCGCGCAGTTGAAGGGGATGGTCTTCGGGATGGTGTTCGAAAGCTTGCTGACCTCCCTCTTCACCACGCCGCAAGCCAGCCAAGCCGACATCCAAGCCGCCCAGCAGCGGGCCGCCGAGCTTGCCTGGCAGCAGGAGCAGGAAAGACAAGCCAGGGAGGCCGCCGCCCAGGCGGCATACGAGCAGATGATGCAGTCGTACAAAATGCTGAGCAACTCCCACCAGCTTGGCTATAAAACCATCTCCGACACCCAGATCGGCTTCAAAACGTTAGAAAGCGAAACGGAATTGCTTGCCGCCGCCGCGAGGTCTCCTTTCGATTCCGCGCCGGCGTTGAAGGCTCCCGGCTCCGGCGGCGCGACCCCTTTCTTCGGCGACACCATGCCGCTGGAAGATATTCAGCTTCTGGTCAACTCAGACAACGACCCCAGAGTCGTCGATCTGCGCAATGCGGTGACCTACGTCGCCGATAATCTGGCAAAAGATAGCGAGAGGCTTGCGGTCGCCCTGCTGAGGAGTGCCAGCACCGATACCGGCCAACCGATAATCGAGGCACCCGATTGCCAGAAGTTGCGGAAAACGTTACAGAGCTACGTCGAG
>CALJLX010000477.1 GCA_937982495.1 uncultured Desulfuromonas sp. | reverse complement strand
ACTGGACCATGCGGCGAAAGAGGGGGGGGCCGAGAATGGCCCGGTTGGCGTAGGGGAACTCCCGCAGTGCCAGGGCCGCCGCCTTGACCACCAGGGCGGTGTAGGAGGGTTTTTCCCCCTCGTGGTTGAAGGTTTCCCGGCGCAGGCGGTCCAGTGCCGTGGCGTCGATCTCCCGCACGAAATGAACGAGATAGACCGAGGTCATTTCATGATTGAGGGTCCAGAAGGCGCGGGAAATCCGATTGGGGCGTGACATTTCGGGGGGCGCGGACATGGGGTTTCTCCCTGGCAAGAATTGCCGTCGCGACCGAGGCGGAGCGCGGCGGAGGGAATGGATTGGCTGGGAACGCTAATCAGCATAGCAGAATTCAAAAGGGATGAGAGGGGGAGAAAATGCCCGGGGGAAAGTGTTAAGGATCGTGGAACGACCGTCGGAATCGTTTACACCTTTTTCGCGAAGGGAGTCGGGATGTTTATGCAAGTATTCGAAATTGTGTGGATATGTCAGTTGGCTCGGGCATTGCAAAAAGACGGATGAAGCAACGATTGGTTATCCGTGATTTTCATTCTCGTGATTTTATCCGGGAAGAACGCAAACAAAAAAGGAGGCAGAAAATGAAGAAAAAACTGTTGGCTCTTGTAGTAATGGCCCTGCTGCTGGTGCCCGTTGGCGCCATGGCGACCAGCACGATGCTGTTCAACGACGATGGAAATTGGATTGAAGTTGGGTCTTTGGATTGGAATGTCGGCAACGCCTTGGCGGTCGGCGCGGTTCCTCTCTCTAACGATATCAACGACCCCACCGCGTTCACCCTGTATTATCAAGCGCAGCTTGGCAACTTTCTTGATCCAGACGGAAATGTAATCGGTGGTGTTAATCTTAACGACACCTATGAAATCACGATCCAGGCCGGATTCGGCGAGCTGGGTTATCGTACCGATACCCTGGTTAGTTCCAAAGCGGACTTTGGGCTGGATCCGAACGCGGCGGTCAATTTTGTTAATGTCTATTTCGATTACGCGAAAAACTCTAACAACCTCGCCGGTACCGGTTTTGGCGACGGCACGCCGATATTGAGCGGCGTTGTCGACGCCAGCACTGGAGGATTTACGGTCTTATTTGATGCCGATATGAACGGGATTTTGGATACGGTGCCCTTGGATCAGTTCGGCATCAATAACTATCCTGGGATCTCAACTCTTGTTGGTCAAGGTACTGCCACCATCGAGGCAGTGATCGACGACTCCGCGATCAACTTGGCCTACATCGATCCTCTCTATTCCGGTCTGAACTTCTATCTGGACATGTTCTTTAATACTTCGACGATCACCCCCTTCTTCCAGCAAAATCCGGCGGCTCAGGTTGTCGGGAACCCCTCGAATATCGGTGTGATCAACGGCTTTAGCGGCCCCGATTTCCTCTTTCAGGCGGATGCGAATTCCTCCTTCACCGTCGTTCCCGAACCTTCCACCGTCATCCTGCTCGGCCTTGGCCTGCTCGGCGCCGGCGGCTTGGGGTACCTGCGTCGCAAGCGTTAAAAGCATGACACGTTCCGACTTGATTGATCTTCCGTGACAACGAGGGGGGCTGGATAAAACCAGCCCCCCTCGTTGTAGGTGCTATCCGTTACCGCGGGAAATTATTAAAAATTGTTGCGTGCCGTCTGGTGCGCGAAATGATCAAGGGGGTTTTATGCCACAAAAACGTCTCTATCTGAGCTGGTTTCTCTTTTTTCTGTGTTGTCTGGTCCCGGCAGTCGCCGGTGCGGGCTCGCTGATTTTCAACGATGCCGCCTCCGGACCCGTCGAGGTTTACAGCCTGGACTGGATTCCGGGCAACAGTCTGGCCGACGAGGCCTTGCCCCTCGGCACCGACCCGAACGCCCCCACCCGTTTCACCCAGGGCTACCAGGCCGCGCTGGGCAATTTCCTCGATGGAAACGGTAACGTCATTGCCGGAACGGGATTGAATGTTTCCTACGAAATCACCATCGTGGCATCTTATGGCCAGATCGGTGCGCGCTCCCCCCTGGATATTGATAACGACGGTTTTGTCGAAATCGAAAAATCCAATTTCGATCTCGATGCCTCGGCCAATGTCAACTTCGTCGAAATCTATCTGGATACCACTCGCAACGCCAATTCGTTGACCGGAACGGGCTACCGGGACGGCATTCTGCTGATGAAGGGCGTGGTTTCCGCCGCGACCGGGCAGTTCTCCGCCTATTTCGACCTGGATGGCAACAATATCCTCGACCTCAAGGTCCTCGACCAGTTCCTGACCAATAATTACTTGGGAACGGGAACGGTCAGCGGGAATGGTTCGGCTCAGCTGACGGTCCAAATCGATTCCGCCAGCGTCAATCCGGCTTACTTCCCCGGCGTCGGTTCTTCCCCTCTGACCCTCTTTTTCAATACCTCGCTTGTTCTGCCCTACTACCAGCAGAACCCGTCGGCGGCCGTGGTCGGGATCGTGCCCGAACTCGGTCCCGCCTCGGGCGGCTATTCCCGGGTCAACGGCCTGGCGGCTCTCGATTCCACCGAACAGATCGACATGCTTTTTCAGGCCGACGCCAACAGCAGCATCTCCGTCGGCCCCTGTATCGACATCGTCAAGGAAGTCAGCGTCGATGGCGGCCAGACCTGGTTTGACGCCAACACCCTGGACGATTCCCCCGGCACCACCGACGGCGCCATCTATCGCTTCATCGTCACCAACTGCAGTTCGGTGACCCTGACCGACGTCACGGTCAGCGATCCCAATCTGGGCGAGGCCGGCCTGCCGCTGATCATCAACCTCGGCGACCTGGCTCCGGAGGCATCCGTCACCGTCGAGCCGAACAGCAACCCGGGCAGCCCCCTGCTGGAAAAACCGTTGCTGTGCGCCGACGTTCCCCCGCCGGGGAATGACGACCCGATCAAGTTCAACCTCGCCTCGGTGGTGGGGACGGTGATCGGCACGAGCACGACCGTCGAGGATTCGGACCCGGCCTATGTGCGTTGCCTCTGTGTCGACATCGAAAAGCTGGTCAGCGTCGACGGCGGCGCGACCTTCGTCGATGCCGACCAGTGTGTCGATCCGGCGGAGACGATAGCGACCGGAGCCGTGGAATACAAACTGGTGGTCAGCAACTGCGGCGCGGCCGTCCTGAATGACGTTCGCGTGGTCGATTCCCTGCTGGGGATTGATGAAGCGGTCGGTTCGCTGCTGCCCGGGCAGGCAGTCACCTACGACAAGCAAACCCTCCCGGCACTCTTGCAACCGGATTTCTGCGCCCTGTTCGGTGCCGATACCGCCGGTTCCCGGGATATCGACAACACCGCGACCGTCACCGCCACGGCTTTCAATCAGCAATTCGATCTGAGTGATGCCGATTCGGCCTGCGTTTCTTGTCTGTGCACCGGCAGCCTCGGCGACTTCGTCTGGAACGACCTGGACCGCGACGGCATTCAGGATGCGAACGAGTTGGGCATCGCCGGTGTAACCGTGACGCTGCTCATGGGTGGGGAAACGGTAGCCACCACGACGACGGATGCGGACGGCGCCTATCTTTTCACCGGCCTCTGCGCCGGCGACTACACCGTGACCGTCGCCACTCCCGACGGCTACATGCCTTCGCCGAGTCTGCAAGGGGGCGATCCCGCCCTGGACAGCAACGGCAGCCCCGCGGACGTGACGCTGACCACGGACAACAGCAGCGATCTGACCATCGACTTCGGTTTTTACACTCCCTGCACCGGCAGCATCGGCGACTTCGTCTGGAACGATCTCGACCGTGACGGCATTCAGGATGCGAACGAGCCGGGCATCGCCGGCGTGTCCGTGACGCTGCTCATGGACGGCCAAACGTTCGCCACCACGACGACAGATGCGGACGGCGCCTATCTTTTCACCGGCCTCTGTGCCGGCGACTACACCGTCACCGTCGCGACGCCGGATGGCTATACAGCGACCATCTCCAACGCCCCCGGCAGCACGGTGGTTAACGACAGCAACGGCAGCCCGGCAACGGTTACCCTCGTTTTGGACAACAGTAGTGACCTCAGCATCGACTTCGGCTTCTATCTCATCGATGCCATGCTCGGCGATTTTGTCTGGTTGGACGAAAATCGTAATGGAATCCAGGATGAGGGTGAAGAAGGACTGTCCGGTGTGACGGTTCTTCTCCTGGATTGCGCCGGCGCTGTAGTCGAGACCACCGCCACCGACGGCAGCGGCTATTACAGCTTTACCGTCGAGCCGGGCGATTATAAAGTTCAGTTTGTTCTGCCCGGCGGCTACGCCTTCAGCCCGATAGACCAGGGGGCGGACGATGCCAAGGATAGCGATGCCGATCCGGCTAGCGGCACGACCACCTGCACCACTCTCGAGCCGGGGGAAAATGATCCGACCTGGGACGCCGGTATGTACCTCATGTGTGACGGCGTTATCGGCAACTACGTCTGGATCGATGCCGACCAGGACGGCATTCAGGATGAAGGTGAAATGCCTCTGCCCGGCGTGATCGTGAATCTGCTGATGGGCGACACTCCTGTTGGCTCCACCACGACCGACAGCAACGGCTTCTATCAGTTCACCGGCCTCTGCCCTGGCGACTATGTGGTTTCCGTAGTAACCCCGATGGGTTATCTGCCGACGCCGGTCTGCTCGAACGATCCGACCGTCGACGGGGACGCCAACTGCAACAATCAGCCGGTGACCAGCAACAACGACAGCAACAATACCATCGACTTCGGCTTCTACGTCATGCCCGCCAGCCTTGGCGACTACGTGTGGAACGACACGAACAAAAACGGCGTGCAGGA
>CALJLX010000476.1 GCA_937982495.1 uncultured Desulfuromonas sp. | reverse complement strand
CGGCACCGCCTTCTTCCACCCCAGTTTTTCAATCACCGCCGCGAAACTGTCTTCGAGGGGAGCGCCGATGCGGAGCGGTTGGCCGGTTATGGGGTGGGGGAGGGTGATTTCGACGGCGGCGAGGAGCAGGCGCCGGCAGTCGTAGCTGTCGCGGAAGAAGCGGTTGTGCCGGCCTTCGCCGTGTTTGGTGTCGCCGATGAGGGGGTGGAAGAGGTGCTTGAAGTGGCGGCGCAGCTGGTGCTTGCGCCCGGTTTTCGGCCGCGCCTCGACCAGGCTGTAGCGGCTGGTGGGATAGCGGCCAACGGGGCAGGGGAGTTCGACCGTGGCGAGGCGGCGGAATTCGGTGACCGCCGGTTGCGGCCCCTTGTCGGGACGGGCCAGCCGGTCGCTGTGGCGGTCGAGTTCCTCGGTCAGGGGATAATCGATGACCCCCTCTTCGGTGGGAATCCCCCGAACCACGGCGAGATAGGTTTTTTCCACCGCTCCGGCGGCAAAGGCTTCGCCCAAACGGCGTGCGGCTTCGGGGTTGAGGGCGAGCAACAGGACGCCGGAGGTCGGCCGGTCGAGACGATGGACCGGGTAGACCCATTGCCCCAGTTGATCGCGCACCAGCTGCAGGGCGAAGCGGGTTTCGTGCCGGTCGATCTCACTGCGATGGACGAGGAGCCCGGACGGTTTGTTGACCGCCACCAGATGCTCATCCCGATAAAGAATTTCCAGCTTTTCCCCGGATTCTTCCGCTGCGGAACCGGCGGATTGGATTAGATTTTGCATTTTTTCAGCGTTCAGCATCTCGTGTCAAAATTTCCGAAGGAGGCCCGTCCATGGCCGTCGATAAACAGATCCGCATTCTGCTGGTGGAAGATTCGGCCCCGACCCGCAAGATCGAAACCCGCATCATCCAGGGGCTGGGTTTTGAAAACGTCCATGCCGTGGTCGACGGCGAAGCCGCCACGGAGATACTGCAGGGGGACGAACAGGTCGATCTCATCGTCAGCGACTGGAACATGCACGCCATCAGCGGCCTCGATCTGCTCAAATGGGTGCGCGCCGACGAGCGGCGCAAAAACACGCCGTTCATCATGGCCACCGGCCAGGGGGAGAAGTCGCAGGTGGCGATAGCGGTGGAGGCCGGGGTCAACGGCGTCGTTTCCAAGCCCTTTTCCCCCGACGACCTGATGGCCAAGATCGAGGCGGCCTTCTCCGGCGAGGGTGCCGCCCAGCAACCTCTCAAGGCTCGCGCTCCGCAGGTTCTACCCAACGGCAAGGTCCGTTTTTCCGTGGCCCACATCCAGATCACCGACCATCTCGTCCTCGGCGTCGCCAGGCATCTGATCGATTCGGGGGCGGTCACCCCGCGCCATTTCGAGCTGGAAACCCGCTGCTGTCAGAGCTGGAACCCGGTGGCGGCGGACCTGGAAAACGGCGAGATCGACGGCGCCCTGATTCTCGCGCCGATGGCTTTCGACCTCTACGGCTTCGGCGTGCCGATCAAGCTGGTGCTCCTCGCCCACAAAAACGGCAGTATCATGGTCCGCAACAAGATGAGCCAGGGGCGGGGCAAGGAGCTCTTCCAGGGCAAAACCTTCTATCTCCCCCATCAGCTTTCGGTGCATCACCTGATCACCCACATCTATATGTCGGAACTGGGCCTCGACCCCGGCGTCGCCGGGAAATCGGCGGGGGATCTCAACCTGGAGATCGTGCCGCCCATCCGTATGCCCGAACTGCTGACCGGGAACGCCGGCGCCGCCGGTTTCATGGTCGCCGAGCCTCTCGGCACCAAGGCCATCGCCGCCGGCGCCGCCGAACTGGTGCTTCTTTCCGGCGAGGTCTGGGAAAACCACCCCTGCTGCGTCACCGTCTTCCGTCAGGAACTGATCGACCGGCACCCGGAAGCGGTGCAGGAGTTCGTCGCGCTGATGGTTCAGGCTGGGCGCCATATCGCCGCCCAGCCCGATCAGGCGGCCCAGGTCGGGGTCAAATTTCTCGATCCGCAAGGAGCGCTTGGCCTCAAGGCGGAGGTATTGGAAAACGTCCTCACCGAGCCCATCGGCATCCGCACCAACGACCTCTATCCGGTCGCCGCCGACCTCAAGGCCATGCAGGACTACATGGTGGAAAAAATGGATCTGGGGCAGCGCATCGACATCGACACCTTTCTCGATCTGCGCTTCGCCAATCAGGCCTGCGCCGGGCATATCCCCGCCGCCGAAACAAAAACCTCACTGCAACCCGGAACCTTTGTCGAAAAGACCCGCAAGTTTCGCCGCGCCGGGGACCTGTCCAAACTGATGATCGGCAAGGAGGGCAAATACCTCTTCGCCGGGGCCGCCGGCGAGGAATACGGCATCGGCATCATGAACATCAAGGAGATTGTCGGCCGCCAGCCGTTGATCGAGCCCCCCGAATCCCCTCATTTCCTGCGCGGGGTCATGAACCTGCGCGGCGCGATCATCCCCGTTCTTGATCTCAACCTCTGGTTCGGCCGCCCGGCGGTGGAGATGGGCGACCG
Organism: uncultured Desulfuromonas sp.; assembly: GCA_937982495.1. Lineage (GTDB taxonomy): Bacteria > Desulfobacterota > Desulfuromonadia > Desulfuromonadales > Trichloromonadaceae > Trichloromonas. Next base: position 3,738 of record CALJLX010000476.1, on the reverse strand, counting down.
CATCGCCATCATCATCGTCGAAACGGAACTCGCCGGCAGCCCCTGCCAACTGGGGATTCTGGTCGAGAAGGTCACGGAGATCGTCGATATCTCGGCGGAAAAGGTCGAAGCCGTTCCCCCGATGATGGCCCATGCCGAATATGTCCTGGCCATGGCCAAACTCGCCAATCAGGCGAAAATCCTCCTCGATGTCAACCGCATTGTCCAGGAAACCTGCCGCTAGTCGGCGGTTTCGCGAAAAACAGGGCAGGGGAGGGCCTGGCTCAGGCGGCGAAAAGCTGGATGAAAAGCTCGAAGAGCTTGCGGTCGAGGTCCGAGGTGAACTGCTGGTACATGATCTTGAAGGCGTCGAAAGTCGACTTGCGCTGGTGATAGGGGCGGTCGGCGGTCAAGGCCTCGTAGACATCCGCCAACCGGCAGATGCGGGCGTAAGGATGGATGTCGTCCCCCGTCAGGGCATTGGGGTAGCCCTTCCCGTCGTCCCGTTCATGATGCTGGAGGGCGATGATCTTCGCCTCTTCGGTGAGCAGCCCGCTTTCGGCGAGCATGATATGTCCGTCGTCCGGATGTTTGTTGACGATCCGGCGCTCGCTGTCGCTCAAAGCCCCCGGCTTGTTGAGAATCTCGATGGGAATCCGACACTTGCCGAGATCGTGGAGAAAGAAGCCGGGACCCAAGGTCTCCATTTTTTTCATCGACTCGCTGCCGAAGAAGATTTTCGCCAGGGCGACGCCGTAAATCCCCACATTGGTACAGTGGGTATAGGTCGAATGGTCGTAGGCGGTGAGGCGAATCAGGTGCCGAGTCGCGCTGTCGTCGTTCATGATCAGGCTGACCGTGGGCAAAATCGCCTCCTGAGCCTGGCGGACGAACGGGGCCCGAGGTTCGTCAAAGGCCCAGCGGAGAATCTCCTGGCAGGAGGCGTGAACCGCCTGGGCTTTCTTTTCCGAGCTGGTATGCGGATCCCGGACCACGGCGATCAGCGAATTTTTCAAAAAGTCGAAATAGACCGGGCTGTCTCCCTCCTGAATGTACAGATAGTTCAAACCGTGGGTCAGCAGTCGCTCACGCACGACGCGGTCGACGGGAAGACGGCTTTGGGAGAAGAGCACGAATCGATCCCGCCCGGTTTTGCGATAGAGGTCGCACGGCGTCGCCAACTCCGGGTCGAGGCAGCGCAAATCGACCGGATACCATCCCTGTTCACCGGCAGGGGGTCGAGACGACTTTTCGGGCTGGGACATCAAAGGGGTCGGCTCTTCCTGCACAAGCAACCTCGCAATAGATTAAATTTAACGGCGGCATTTCACTAAGTTGTCATTTTACTCCACTCAGCAAAGGAAAATCCAGTTCCTCCAACCCATCGCATGTGTGACAGATGGTCAACAAAAAAGCGGCGCCCCCGGGGAACGCCGCCTATTGCCTTTTATTCGACAAACATTTCAGACGTCGCCGACCTGATGCAAAATTGACCCTTCCACCGGACGCCCTTCTTTCTGCGCCATGCTCTGAATTAACTGCTGCCCGCCAAAAGCCGCGGTCTTCGTCACCAGGTTTTCCGCCAGTTCCCCATCCCTCGCCTTGAATGCTTCAAGCAGCTTGCGATGTTCCTGCACCGAGACTTCCATTCTTCCCGGCAAGCTCAGGGAAGCCATGCGCAGGCGATTAAACTTGAGCAGCAGTTGGCTGATCAGTTCAAGCAGCTTATCATTGCCCGATGCGCGAATAAATGCTTCGTGAAAGTCACTGTGAACCCGGAAAAAGTTTTTGACGTCCCCCTCGCGGGCGAGCTTTTCCAGGCGGTCGTTGATGACCTCCAGACGCTCAATATCCTTGTCGCTTAGCTTGTCCGCGGCCATTCTCGCCGCATAACCTTCAAGCACGCTCTTGATGGCGTAGAACTCCTCCACATCTCGTTCCGACAGGGAAGCAACCACTGCTCCCTTGCGCGGAATGACGGTGAGGTAACCTTCCGATTCAAGTTGCCGGAAGGCTTCCCGGATCGGAGTTCGGCTGATGCCGAAACGTTCCGCCAATTCAGGCTCGGCGACTTTCTCCCCCGGTTTCAGGGAACCCTTGAGTATGGCTTCACGGATGGTTTCGAGAATTTTCTCCCGCAAAGTCAAGTGGCTGTCGACAAGTTTCTTTCTCACGGAAATACTCCCATCCCCCTGATGAGTCATTATTCATCCCCGATGAATTGTATACAGTATACATTTTATGTCAAGTTTTTTCCCGAAGCCGCCTCTGTTTACCATGTTTTTTCTAGGGGTTATCGAACATATGCTAGATGTGAATAAAGGCAGGAGGGTTTTTGATAACCGCCTCGGTCACTAAAGAGCATGGGTTTGACGGAAGAATATAAAAAGGCGACCCCGAAGAGTCGCCTTTTTTTACGTTATGAGCATTTATCTATTCAGCGGCCCCGTCGTCCGGCAACCTGAATACGAATCAAAGCGCGCTCGAGAGCGGCCTGCATGACCAGGAAATCCTTGTCCTCGGAAGAGAGCTTGCGCAAGGCTTCCTCGGCACGGCCCAAGGCGGCCCGGGCCCGTTCGAGATCGATCTCGTCGGCAGGCTCGGCGGTTTCCACCAGGACCGTCACCTTGTCATCTTCAACTTCAACATACCCCCAGTTCACGGCCAAGTGAAAGATCTCACCGCCTCGACGGTAGGAGAGTTCGCCGATCTTGAGGGTCGTGAGCAGGGGGGTGTGCCCGGGAAGAATGCCGAATTCGCCCAGCGTGCCGGGGGCCGTGACCTCATCGACTTCCTCGGAGAGGGCCTTTTTATAGGGGGTGACCAATTCGAGTCTGAGCTTTTCTGCCATTACGAACATCCTTTACCGGAGTAGCGGGGCTTGTCGCCCCGCCGCAGCAACATCTATCAGGCCGCCAGCTTCTTGGCTTTTTCCAAGGCTTCCTCGATGGTACCAACCATGTAGAAAGCCTGCTCGGGGATGTCGTCGTACTTGCCGGCGACGATTTCCTGGAAGCCCTGGATGGTATCCTTGAGCTCCACGTACTTGCCCGGGGAACCGGTGAAAACCTCGGCGACATGGAATGGCTGAGAAAGGAAACGCTGAATCTTCCGGGCGCGAGACACCACCAACTTATCTTCCTCGGAGAGCTCGTCCATGCCGAGGATGGCGATGATGTCCTGCAAATCCTTATAACGCTGCAGAACATACTGAACCTCGCGAGCGACCTTGTAGTGCTCCTCACCGACGACCTGGGGATCCAGAATACGGCTGGTAGAGTCGAGCGGGTCGACGGCGGGATAAATACCCAATTCGGCGATCTGACGAGAAAGAACGGTCGTGGCGTCGAGGTGGGCAAAGGCCGTTGCCGGCGCGGGGTCGGTCAAGTCGTCGGCAGGAACATAAATAGCCTGAACCGAGGTGATCGAACCCTTGTTCGTCGTGGTGATCCGCTCCTGCAGCTCGCCCATCTCGGTGGAGAGGGTCGGCTGATAACCAACGGCCGAGGGGATACGACCGAGCAGGGCCGAAACTTCGGAACCGGCCTGGGTAAAGCGGAAGATGTTGTCGATGAAGAGGAGCACGTCCTGGCCTTCCTCGTCGCGGAAGTACTCGGCCACAGTCAGGGCCGACAGGGCGACGCGGGCGCGGGCTCCGGGGGGCTCGTTCATCTGGCCGTAGATCAGCGCGGCTTTATCGAGAACGCCCGAATCCTTCATTTCGTGCCAGAGGTCGTTCCCTTCGCGGGTCCGCTCGCC
>CALJLX010000475.1 GCA_937982495.1 uncultured Desulfuromonas sp. | reverse complement strand
GACCACCGAGATCTACACTCTTTCCCTACACGACGCTCTTCCGATCTTCTGATCGCTGTAACTGACATCCCAACTAAAGCTGGAGGAGGTAGCCCAAAAGCTCGTGGCGTAGAGCCCGCCGTTTGGGGCACTGCTCAAGCTTCCACTATAAGTCAACGCCCAAGCCTGCCCAACCCACAGCAGCAACACCGAAACCAGCAACACTATCTTTTTCATAGGTGCCCCCTTTTTATTCGCGTAAAAACATTTCATTTCATGGTTTTGCAATAATAAAGCCAAACCACAAGCACCTAGAATCACGACAATTAATGACCGAATAAGAAATCTATCGGCGCATTTCTGTAAAAAATATCGACATTCCGCTAAAAGATTCCGACAATGGGCCGCGAACCGCTAGGCCCGCGAGACGAACCGCCCTTCGCGGGTATCAACCTTGATCCGTTCCCCCGATTCAAGGTAGCCCGGCACCTGGATGCGCAGCCCGGTTTCGAGCAGGGCTTCCTTGGTCTGGGCGGTGGCGGTGGCATTTTTGATCGCCGGGGCGGTTTCGGTGACGCTCAACTCCACGATCATCGGCGGATCGATGCTCACCACCCGCCCCTGAAAGACGCCGAGCTGCACATCGGCCCCTTCGAGCAAATAGCCCTGAATCGGCTCGAACAGTTCCTCGCCGATCTCGTACTGCTCGTAGTTTTCCAGATCCATGAAGACGCCGCCGTCACCGGCGGGATAAAGGAACTGCCCCTTGCGCCGCTCGAAATCGGCCTCGTCGACCTTGTCGCCGGCCTTGAAGGTTTTCTCCAGCACCTGGGCGGTGAGCAGATTGCGGTACTTGGCCTTGACCAGGGTGTTGCCGCCCCGGGCCGAGGGGGACTGGGTGGTGTAGTCGAGAATGAGGCAGGGGGCGTTGTCGAGCTGGATCACCAGGCCGCGCTTGAAATCGGCAGTCGTAAGCATGGGAAAATCTCCTTGAAGAGGGGGCTTTATGAAAACGGGCGCAAGAAATTAGCACACAAAGGGGGGACGAGACAATCGCCAATCGCGAATTTTTCCATGACAAAGGCCTTGCCCCTGTGCTTTAATATGCCCCTTTTGGCAACCGATCCCATTCCCACATAGAAGGAGCTCCACCCATGTACACCTGCGCCGATCTGAAAAAAGGGCTCAAGCTGATGGTCGACGGCGAGCCTTACGTCATCACCCAATTCGATTTCACCAAGCCCGGCAAGGGCCAGGCTCTTTACAAGTGCAAGATGCGCAACATGATCACCGGCAACATCTACGACCGCACCTACCGTTCGGGCGAGAGCTTCGAGCCGGCGGCCCTGGAAGACCGGGACATGCAGTACCTCTACCAGGACGACAGCGGCTACGTCTTCATGGACACGAAGAATTTCGAGCAGGTTTCCCTGAGTGAAGAGACCCTGGGGGATGATCATTACTTCCTCAAGGACAACATGGAAGTGAAGATCCTGCTTTTCAACGGACGCGGCATCGGCATCACCCTGCCCAACTTCGTCAACCTGCGCGTCACCCACGCCGATCCCTGGGTCAAAGGGGATACGGCCGCCGGCAACAACAAACCGGCGACGGTCGAGAGCGGCTACAACCTGGCTGTTCCCTCCTTCGTCGAGACCGACGACCTGATCCAGATCGACACCCGCACCGGCGAATACGTCACCCGGGTCAAGGAATAAGATGGAACCCAACTGGGCCTTGGCCAGAAAACGGCCCGCCCTGGAAAAACGTGCCCGGATCGTTCATGCGATCCGGGCCTTTTTCGTGGCGGGGGATTTTCTCGAAGTGGAGACGCCGCACCGCCTTCCCGGCAACGCCCCGGAACTGCACATCGACGCTATCGCCTGCGGCGACGGCTTTCTGCACACCAGCCCCGAGCTGTGCATGAAACGCCTGCTCGCCGCCGGGTACCCGCGCCTCTTCCAGATCTGTCGCTGCTGGCGCCAAGGAGAGCGGGGCCGCCGCCATCTCCCCGAATACACCATGCTCGAATGGTATCGCAGCGGCTGCGACTATCGGGCGCTGATGGAGGATTGCGAAGCCCTCTTCGCCACCCTCTGCCCGGATGGGCAGCTGGCCGGGGTCGATCTGACCCCGCCCTGGGAACGACTGACCGTCGCCGAGGCCTTCACCCGCTACGGCTCGCTTTCCCTTGACGAAGCCCTGGTGACGGAACGTTTCGACGAAATCATCGCCCTGGAAATCGAACCGCGCCTGGGCCAAGAACGCCCGACCTTTCTTCTCGACTATCCCGCCGGCCACGCCGCCCTCGCCCGGCGCAAGCCGGACAACCCGCACGTCGCGGAGCGTTTCGAACTCTATATCGGGGGGGTGGAGTTGGCCAACGCCTTTTCCGAACTGACCGACCCCGACGAGCAGCGCCGCCGCTTCGAGCAGGAAGAGGCCGAGCGCCGCCGCCTCGGTAAAACCCCCTATCCCACCCCCGAAAAGTTCCTGCGGGAGCTCGCCCTCCTCCCCGACGCCGCCGGCATCGCCCTCGGCGTCGACCGCCTGGTCATGCTCCTCACCGGTGCCCAAACCATCGACGACGTCGTCGCCTTCACCCCGGAAGATCTGTAAGCCGGAAAAGCCTTCACCACAGAGTTCACCGAGATCACAGAGAAAAACCCGAGAGAGCGATTTATCCAGACAGACAAGCGATTATTTTGGACAGCAGATTGATTTTCGACCTTCCCTGTACACGATGGCAATAAACAGTCGCCTTCCCGATGCACTCCCCCCTGTGACGCCGCCTTCGCTACGTGACCGTTTCGCGAGAGAGGTGGGCAAATGTCTGAGCGCAGCGAGTTTTTGCCCCCCCGCGAAACAGCCACGGAGCGGAGGGAACCCGAAGGGCAAGGAGCGGGGTGCCCTTTCTCTGCTTACTCTCTTTGGGCGAGCAAAGAGAGTAAGTCGCCGTCCGGGGGCGAAACCCCGGCAATTCCCGGTATACTGGCAGACACATCCTCACGTCTAACCACGGAGGCCTGTCATGCTACGACTCCGAATAACCATCCTCCTCGCCCTGCTCCTCCTCCCCGCCCGCGCCCATACCGAACCGGCCGACCCTTACGCAACGGAGCGGCAACGGATGGTCGAAACGCAGATGGTCGCCCGGGGCATCGAAGACCCGCTCACCCTCAAAGCCCTGGCCGAAGTCCCCCGCCACCGTTTCGTTGACGAAGGGCGGCGCTCGGCCGCCTACCTCGACACCCCGCTCCCCATCGGCCACGGCCAGACCATCAGCCAGCCCTACATGGTCGCCTTCATGACCGAGATCATCCGCCCCCGGCCGGGGCAGAGAATCCTCGAAATCGGCACCGGCTCGGGCTATCAGGCCGCCGTGCTGGCTGCCTGCGGGGTCGAGGTCTATTCCATCGAAATCGTTCCGCCCCTGGCCGAACGTTCGACCGCGCTCCTACGCGAACTCGGCTACCGGGTCGAAACCCGCTCCGGTGACGGCTTTTTCGGCTGGCCCGAGGCCGCCCCCTTCGACGCCGTCGTCGTCACCGCCGCCGCCGAGTTCATTCCGCCGCCCCTCATCGACCAGCTCAAGGAAGGGGGCCTGATGGTCATCCCCGTCGGCACCCCCTTCCAGATGCAGACCCTGATGCTGGTGGAAAAACGCGAAGGCAAAACCCGCAGCCGCAACCTGATGCCGGTGCGCTTCGTCCCCCTACGGCGGGGCGAATGAACCGCCGCCTGTGGGCACTGGGGCTGCTGTCGGCGGCCCTCATCGCCTTGCAACTGGCGCTGATGCAGAGCTTCGCCATCAGCCAGTGGCACCACTTCGCCTACATGGTTATTGCCATCGCCCTGCTCGGCTTCGGCACGGCGGGCACCCTGCTCGCCCTGAGCCGACCCTGGGCGCTGCGCCACGCCCCGCTGCTCCTGCCGCTATTGCTCTTTGCCTGCGCCCTGGCCATGGCCCTGGCGTCGGGACGCGCCCCCACCCTCTTCGGCCGCTTCGACACCTATCTCCTCCCCTACGAACCGCTGCAAGCCCTCTGGCTGCTGGCGGTGATCCTGCTGCTTTCCCTCCCTTTTTTGCTCGGCGCCCTAGTCATCGGCATCCTTTTTATCGCGCAGGCCGAACGCATCGGCCTGACCTATTTCGCCAACCTCTTCGGCTCGGGGCTGGGCGGGCTCCTCGGCCTCGCCCTCCTCTCCGGCTTCGCGCCGGAACGCCTCCCCGCCCTTCTCGCCCTACCGGTGCTGATCGCTGGACTAGTGCTCCTCCCCTCCCGGCACCGTTCCCTTCAGGGGCTGGCCATCCTCTCCCTCGGGACCATTCTCTTTGGCCTGGCCCATCCCCCCGAACTGCCCCTGTCCCAGTTCAAGGATCTGCGCCGCGCCCTCGACCTGCCCCAGAGCCGCACCGTCGCCCGGCGTCACGATCCCTACGGCCAGGTGCAAGCGGTGACGAGTCCGGCGCCGCGCTTCGCCCCCGGATTGAGCCTTGACTACCGGGGGGAGATTCCGCCGGGGGATCTGCTCTTCAGCAACGGCGACGCCTTCGGCTTCGTGCCGCGCGCCTCTTACCCGGATAGCGCCCGGCTGCTCGACGCCACGCCCCAGGGCCTGCCCTACGCCGTCGCGCGACCGCAAAGCGTACTCATCCTGCAAGCGGGCACCGGCCTGGCGGCCGCCCAGGCCCTGAACCGGGGAGCGAAACGGATCGTCGCCGTGGAGCCGCACCGGGCCGCCCTGGAACTGCTGCGCACGGAGTATCCCGAGAGCGCCGGGGTCTTCTTCGCCCGCCCCGAAATCCGCCTGTTCGCCGCCGAACCCCGCACCTGGCCGGCCGTCGACCGGGAGCGCTACGATCTCATCGTCCTCCCCACCGTCGGCACCTTCGGCGGCGGCGCCGGGGTCATGGCCCTGCACGAGCAGCATCTGCTGACCAAAGAAGCCTTCGCCGAATTCTGGCGCAAGCTCACCCCCGACGGCCTGCTCTGCCTGACGGCCTGGCTCGACCACCCCCCCCGCGCCCCCTTGCGTCTGGCGGCGACGTTGGCCGAATTCCTCGAATCCGCGGGAATCGCCGACCCGTCCCGACATCTGGCGGCGGCGAGGGGCTGGGGCACCGTCACCTACTGCCTCAAACGTTCCCCCCTGACCCCTGAGGAGGTCGCCAACGCCCGGGAGTTCTGCCGTCGCTGGAGCTTCGACCCGCTGCTGCTGCCGGGGCTCACCACCGCCGAACGGCAGCATTTTCATCAACTTCCGGACAGCACCCTCTTCACCCTGCTCGACGGCCTGCTTTTCGGCGACCGTCGGAAAATCTACCGGGACTACCTTTTCGACCTGCGTCCGGCCGAGGACGAGCGACCCTTCTTTTCCCAGTTCCTGCGCCTCAAGACCCTGCCCCACCTGAAGCGGCTCTTCGGCGAGGGCGCCCTGCCGGTGGTCGAACTCGGCTCGCTGGTGCTGGTCGCGACCCTGCTTTTGACCACCCTGGCGGCAGTGGTTCTCATCCTGCTGCCCTTGGCGCGCATCGGTTGGCGCGGCAACGGCCGAGCGGCGACGGTCGGCTACTTCGGCGCCCTGGGCCTCGGCTACATGCTCAGCGAAATCGCCCTGATCCACCGTTTCGTCCTCTACCTCGGTCACCCAGTGCAGGCCGCCGCCGTCGTCATTGCCACCTTGCTGATCGCCTCCGGCCTCGGTAGCGCCGCCTCCGAGCGCCTATCGCTCCAAAGGCTGACACCGCGCCGGGCCGCTTTTGTCGTCGTAGTTCTCCTCGGTCTTTACATCGGCCTGCTCGGGCCGCTGCTCCACGCCACCATCACCCTGGCGACCGCCGGTCGGATCGCCCTGGCCTTGCTGATCCTGACCCCCCTCGGCTTCTGCCTCGGCCTCCCCTTCCCCCTCGGCCTCCGTCGACTGCACCAGCGGCAACCGGAAGCCGTCCCCTGGGCCTGGGGAATCAACGGCTGCCTGTCGGTGGTCGGCGGCTCCCTCGCCACCCTCATCGCCATCCTCGCCGGCTTCAACGTCGTGCTGCTCGCCGCCGCCTTGGCTTACGTTCTCGCCGGATTGTCCGCGCGAAATCTCTCCCAAAAACTCTCCGCCCCCTGAACGACTTCAGGGCGAGACCTTCGTCCCGCCCCGCCCGTACAGCCCGTCTTACCCGTTCACCTCGGGAAAACGAATGCGTTCCCCCTCCGGCGTTCGCACCCAGACCTCATCCCCCATCCGTTGCACATAGTCGGGGCAGACCGGC
>CALJLX010000474.1 GCA_937982495.1 uncultured Desulfuromonas sp. | reverse complement strand
GGCGGCGGGCCGATCGGCTGCGAAATGACCCAGGCCTTCGCCCGGTTCGGCGCGCAGGTGACCCAGGTGGAGCAGGCAGCTCGGATCATGGGGCGGGAAGATGCGGATATCGCCGAATTTCTCCGCGAGCGTTTCGCGGCCGAAGGCGTAAAGGTCTTGACCGAGCATGCCGCCAAGCAGGTTGTGGTGGAAGACGACGAGCAAATTCTTCTCTGCGAACACCAGGGGCGACAGGTACGCCTCCCCTTCGACCGGATTTTCGTAGCGGTCGGCCGCCGGCCTCGGGTGGAGGGTTTCGGACTCGAAGAGCTCGGCGTACAACTGAGCGAGCGCGGCACGGTCGAGACGGATGCCTTCCTGCGCACCAACATCCCCAACATCTTCTGCGCCGGGGATGTCGCCGGCCCCTACCAGTTCACCCATACCGCCGGACATCAGGCCTGGTATGCCGCGGTGAATGCCCTGTTCGGCGATTTCAAGAAATTCCGGGTCGATTATCGGGTCATCCCCTGGTGTACCTTCACCGACCCCGAGATCGCCCGGGTCGGTCTCAATGAGAGCGAAGCCAAACAGCAAAACATCCCCCACGAAGTCACCCGGTTCGAACTGGCCGAGCTCGACCGCGCCATTGCCGAGGGAGAAGATCGGGGCTGGATCAAAATCATCACGCCGCCCGGCAAGGACAGAATTCTTGGCGTCACCATCGTCGGCAGCCATGCCGGCGACCTGATCGCCGAATATATCCTGGCCATGAAGCACGGCATCGGCCTGAACAAGATTCTCGCCACCATCCACCCCTACCCGACCCTGGCCGAGGCCAACAAAATGGCGGCCGGCGCCTGGAAAAAGGCGCATGTGCCGAAAAGGCTCCTGGCCTGGGTGGAAAAGTTCCACGCCTGGCGGCGGGGTTGAACGCAAGCAGCCGCGACAAATCCTGGCTGAAAAGGCAGCTGTTCGGCGCCAAAAGCGAGCGGATCGTGGCCGATCTCGGGCAGCAGAGCCTGCCTTTCGCCGAGGCCGAGGTGGTGGCGGCAGATCCCGTTGCCGTAGCGACCGAGGAGGTTCGCTACCGGCGGCACAAGTCCGCTGGAAATCGGGGCAACGACACGATTTTGTATCCCGACGCTCTGCCCGTCGAGCGCCGGATTCTCGATCTGCCCGAAGCAGGGAAGATCTGTGCACAGCTGGTCGGTGATCTTCATTCCTCACTCATCATTCTTCATTCATCATTTCCCCTCACTCCCCACAGAACCAGCGATCTCCACCGCCAGCCGCTCCAGCAGGCGGTTCTGGGCGGCGACCAGGGTTTCGATGCTTTCTCCGGCGGCTTCGCTGTAAGCGGCCGTTCGACTGAGGATCGGGGTGCCGTCGGCGGTGCTCAGGGTCCAGCGTGCGTGCAGATCGGCCGTGGCGCCGGGGCGGCCGTCGAAGCGGGTGACGGCGAGGCGGATCTGCCGCTCGGGGGAAAAATCCGTCGGCCAGGGATGGACCTCGACCCGCGAGCTTTGCGTCAGCCGGGCGAGATTCTCCCGCAGCACGCGCCGCACCTGCCCTTCGAGGGGGGCGGCCCAGCGGTGCAGTTCCTGGATGTCGAGACGGTTTTCGCCGCCGCGCAGCATCATCTGCGGGCGGTCGAGGGCTTCCGGAAAGTCGCTCAGGGTCAACCCCAGGCTCCAGGGCAGGGCGACCCCCGGCGCGACCGGGGCGGGGCTCAGGGTATAGAAAGCGGCGGGCGGCGTGGTCGCGCAGCCGAGCAGGCCGAGGAGCAGCAGATAAGGCAGATAACGGATCATGGGGCGGTCCCTTTCTTGCCGCGCAGCAGCGATTCGGGGTGGCGTTCGAGATAGTCGGTGAGGTCGCGGATGCCCCGCGCCGCCTTGGAAAACTCCTCCAGCGCTTGGCGCGCGTCGCTGCTCAAGGGGGAGTCGGAACCGAAATTGGCCCGTAGCTCCTTCAAGGTGCGCTGCATCTCTTCAATGGCGGTCTTCGCCGCCGGCGCCAGTTCGCGGTCGAGATTGCCGGTAAGCTCTTTCAGTCCGCTCAGGGTGGAGTCGAAGGATTCGAGGGTGCCCGTCGCCGCCTTGAGGGTATGGTCGAGGCTCGCCAGATCCCGTTCCACCCCGGAAGCGATGCGGTCGAGGGGCAAATCGTCGATTTTCTTCAGAATCCGCGTCACCGTTCCGGCCAGTTCCTCGAAGGGGGTGGGGATGGTCGGGATGCGCGGATAGGGGTCGTTCTTGCCCGGCGTCGGGCGCGACCCTTTCGCTTCGAGGGAGAGAGCGATCGCCAGCTGGCCGGTGAGCAGGTTGGCCTGTTTCAGCTGGGCGGTCAGCCCCTTTTCGATGAGCTTCGGGGCGAGATCCTCGGGGTAGAGCTTGCCGTCGCCGGTGAGGCGGATGCGCTCCGGTTCGATTTCCACCACCACCGGAATGCGGAATTCCATCTTGTCCGTGTCGAATTCAAGTTCGACGGAGACCACCTGGCCGACGCGAATGCCGCGAAACTCCACCGGCGCGCCGGGCGCGAGGCCGCGCACCGACTCGTTGAAATAGAGCAGGTAGCGTTGCTTGAGCTGATGCACCGGCTCCATCGAAGCGCGACGGTTGGGATGAAGAATGAACTGGCTGTTCTCCCCGGCGATTTCCCCGGCCTTGGTCGGATCGGGCGAGGCGAAGGCGATGCCGCCGGAAACGATGGTCAAGAGCGACTCGCTGTCGACCCGCAGGCCGTTGGCGTCGAGGGCGAAGTCGAAACCGTCGGCGTTCCAGAAACGGGTGCCGGTCCGCACCCGCTCGTGGTGGGGCGCCTCGATGAAGATGCCGAGTTCGATCTCCTCGCTGGTGTCGCTCAGATGGTAGCTGATGACCCGGCCGACCTGGATCTGCCGGTGATAGACCGGGGAACCGACGTCGAGGGAGCCGAGGCGCTTGGTCTTGAGGATGAACTTGCGCCCCGGTTGGTCGCCGGTGAGCGCCGGCGGGGTCTCCAGGCCGATGAAATGGCCGGCGGGAGTCTTTCCCCGGCCGGGGGCGAGGGCGATGTAGGCGCCGGAAAAGAGGGTGCCCAGGCCCGAGACCTCGCCGGCGGCGACCCGCGCCCGCACCACCCAGAGCTGGGTGTCGTCGACCAGAAAGGGGGCGGCGCGGCGGTCCATGCGCGCCGACACCAGGACATGGGTCAGATCCTCGTCCAGGCGCACCGCCTCGACCAGGCCGATATCCACATCGCGATAGCGGATCTTGGTCTTACCCGCCTCCAGGCCGGTGGCCGAGTCGAAACGGATGGTGATCACCGGTCCCCGGTCGTTGACCGCCTTCACCGCCAGCCAGGCGGCAATGACGGCGGCGACGATGGGGATAATCCAGATCAGCGACGGCAGACGGCGGCGTCGTACCACCACCTCGGTCGCTTGCGGTTGTTCGGTCGTTTCGCTCATGGGGTGTTTTATCCTTGAAAAAATATCGTAGGGGCGCATGGCATGCGCCCTGTTTCGTCTGCGTACCCCGTCACAATCGGGCGCACATCGGTGCGCCCCGGTCAATTCCCCTCATCCCCCATCCGGTCCCAGATCAAGCGCGGATCGAAGGCCATGGCCGCGAACATGGTCAGGACCACCACCAGGGCGAAATAAGGGGCGGCGGGGCCGGCTTCGATGTTGGCCAGTGCCCCGAGTTTGACCAAAGCAACGAGGATCGTCACCACGTAGATGTCGACCATCGACCAGCGGCCGATGATTTCGGTCATGCGGTAAAGGCGGGTGCGTTCCGCCGGTCGCCAATGGCTGCGCCGTTGCACCGAAATCAGCAGGTAGGCGAGGACCAGCAGCTTGAGCAGGGGAACGAAAACGCTGGCGATGAAAATGACCAGGGCGATGGGCCAGCTGCCCGAGGCGAAGAAATAGAGCACCCCGCTCATGATGGTGTCGCTCTGCACCTTGCCGAGAAAGCCGGTGTGGGTCATCGGCAGCAGATTGGCGGGAAAATAGAAGATCGTCGCCGCCAGCACCAGCGCCCAGCAGCGCGCCAGGCTGTCGCTCTTGCGCAGGTGGACAGAGGCGCCGCAGCGCGGGCAGCGGTGCCCGGTCGCGGCAAGCTCGCTGACGGGGATCAGCCGGTTGCAGACATGGCAGGCGGCCAGTCCGGCCTCTTTCGCGGTCGGGGACATCAACGGTTCTCCAGCGCTTCCCAGACCAGGTGCGGGTCGATGGCGGCGAAGGCGGCGGTGAGGACGATGATCAAGGCGCCGAAGGCGTAAACCGCCACCCCCGGCACGATGGTCGCCATGCTCGCCAACTTCACCAGCGAGACGAGAATGCCGAGCATGAAGACCTCCATCATGCTCCAGGCCCGCACCCGCGCCATCACCCGCCAGACCGGCGCCAGCAGGCGCGGGCGGCGGCCCAGGCGCAGGGGGGCAAAAACATAGAGCAGGGCACAGAGTTCCACCAGCGGCAGAAGCACCGTGGTCAGGCCAACCAGCGCCGCCACCAGGTAGACCTCTTCCCGGTAGAGCTCGAAAATCCCCGTCGCCAGGGTCATTTGCCTTGTCAGCCCGGCTTTTTCGATGGCGAGAAAGGGGAAGCTGTTGGCGACGATGAAGAGGATCAGGCCGGTGAGGGCAAGGGCCAGGGTGCGGTCGAGGGGATTGCGCTTGTAGCGGTACAAAATCGCCCCGCAGCGGGCACAGAGCGCGACCCCGCCGGGGGGCAAGGGACGGACTTCGTGCAGCAGGTCGCAACAATGGCAGGCGATGCGTTTATCCACGGGAAACTCCGGCGAAAGTCCGTTGCTTTATACTCTTTCAACCGGGGGGAGTCAACGGCATGTGGGGGGAGGATGGGGGTTGTCATCGATCCGGCGAACGTAGGGGCGCCGCATGCGTCGCCCCTACCGCGCGGACGGTGTTTCATCGAGTTCGAATGGTTAGATGGTAGGATGCGGTGACGAAGGAACCGCATCAATGGAGCGTGTTTATCACCACAGAGCACACAGAGGACACCGAGAAAATCCCCTTGATTTTTCCACCCTGTCTCTTTATTTTAGGATATTCGACAAAGATAAAATAAAACTGAATCTTATTTTAGGTTCGAGGTATTCAGGATGAAGCGAGAACTCCAAGGCAGATACGTGACCATCTCGACGGTGGGGGAGAAGGCCCGGGCCTTTGTGCCCGCGCCGTTGCCGCCGCGCCCGCCCATCGACTGGACGCCGCAGCTGCGCGGCAAATTCGATCAGGCGCTGCTCGCCCTCGGGCGGCTCGACAGCGTTTCGACCCTGCTGCCGGACACCTCGCTCTTTCTATACATGTATGTCCGCAAGGAGGCGGTACTCTCATCGATGATCGAGGGGACGCAGTCGTCCCTCTCCGATCTGCTGCTGTTCGAGTTGGATCAGCAACCGGGCGTGCCGCTGGATGACGTGCGGGAGGTCAGCAACTATGTCGCCGCCCTTGACCATGGTCTGCGCCTGCTGGAAGAAGGGCTGCCGCTGTCGCTGCGGCTCTTCCGCGAAATCCATGGCGTGCTGTTGGCCAAGGGCCGGGGGAGCAACCAGACTCCGGGGGAGTTTCGACGCAGTCAGAACTGGATCGGCGGCACCCGTCCGGGAAACGCGGCCTTCGTTCCCCCCCCCGCCGAAGAGGTGCAGGAGTGCATGAATGATCTGGAGCTCTTCCTCCATGACCGGCCGGAGCCGACCTCGGTGTTGCTCAAAGCGGCGCTGGCCCATGTGCAGTTCGAAACGATCCACCCGTTCCTCGATGGTAACGGCCGTCTGGGTCGGCTGCTGATCACGTTGCTGTTGTGCGAGCAGAAGGTTCTGCGAAAGCCGATGCTCTACCTCAGCTTCTATTTCAAGACTCATCGCCAGTATTATTACGAGCTGCTCGGCAACGTGCGGCTGACCGGCGACTGGGAAGCCTGGCTCGATTTCTTCGCCGAGGCGGTGATTGTCACCGCCGGCCAGGCGGTGGAAACGGCGCAACAGCTCCTCGACCTGTCGAACCGGGATCGCGACCGGATCGGCGACCTCGGTCGGGCGGCGGCGTCCACCCTGCAGGTCCACCGGGCGCTGATGGAACACCCCTTGGCCACATCCAACTCGTTGGTGGAAAAGACCGGTATCACCCCGGCCACGGTCAACAAGGCCCTCGGCCATCTGGAGCAACTCGGCATCGTCAAGGAACTGACCGCCCAGAAACGCAACCGCCTGTTCAGCTACGCGGGCTATATCGAAATCATGAATCGCGGCACGGAGCTTCCGGGCGGATAGCCGGCACCACTCCCGCTACCCGCACAATCGAAAGGAGCAGAATCAATCTTCA
>CALJLX010000473.1 GCA_937982495.1 uncultured Desulfuromonas sp. | reverse complement strand
TTTGTGGAGGAAACGCATGTCCGATCGTGAAACAAAACGCGCCCAGTTCGAGGGAGCGAAAAAGAAGAGTTGGTTGCCGCTGCTGGCGATCGGGATCTTCCTGCTGGCTGGTACTGGTCTGCTGACCTGGAAATTTTCGGCCTCGGGCGGCACTAAGTATCCGGCGGTGAGGGTTATCGACGGGCAGGCGGCCATCCCCCTGCAGCAGGTCGATGACGGCCGGGCGCATTTTTTCAGCTACAAAAATGGGGAGACGAGCATCGACTTTTTTGTGCTGAAAAGCCGGGACGGAGTGATGCGCGCCGCCTTCGACGCCTGCGACGTCTGCTACCGGGACAAGCAGGGCTACCGTCAGGAAGGGGATGAGATGGTCTGCGTCAACTGCGGTCAGCGCTTCCACTCCAACCTCATCAACGAGGTCAAGGGGGGATGTAATCCGGCTCCCCTCGAACGGCGCGAAAGCGACGGCCGGTTACTCATCCGCGAGGCGGATCTGCTCCAGGGCGCTCGTTATTTCGAAGGGATCTGATTTCCATGAAACTGCGGACCATCGCCTTCAACAACCTGCGCCGACGCAAGGCGCGGCTGGCTTTTTTGCTGGCCGGACTGCTCATCGGCATCGCCACGGTGGTGACCATGCTTTCCCTGTCGGCGGCGATGACCGCCGAAGTTCAACACCAGATGGAGAATTTCGGGGCGAATATCCTCATCACCCCAAAGACCGATGAGCTTTCCCTCTCCTACGGCGGCATCACCCTCGGCGGGGTGAGCGTCGATCCCCGGGAGATCCCCGAGGCCGATCTCGCCCGCATCGAGACCATCCCCAACCGGCGCAATATCGCCGCCGTCGCCCCCAAGGTGCTCGGCGCCGTCGAGGTCAAGGGCGAGCGGGTGATGCTCATGGGGGTGGCGGCGGACCGGGAGTTCCACCTCAAGCGCTGGTGGAGCATCGACGGGCGGCCGCTGGTGGAACGGAACGAACTGGTCGCCGGCAGTTCGGTGGCCCGGCGGCTGGGATTGAAACCGGGGGATTCGGTCGAGATCGAGGAGTTTCCCTTCACGGTGACCGGCATTCTGCGGGAAACGGGTTCCCAGGACGACGATCTGCTCATCGCCGCGATGGCGACGGCGCAAATTCTGCTCGACAAGCCGGGTTTGGTGTCGCTGGTGGAAGTGGCCGCCCTCTGCGGCGACTGTCCGGTGGAGGAGATGGTCGAGCAGCTCGCCGCCGCCCTGCCCGAGGCCAGGGTCGGGGCCATCCAGCAGGTGGTGAAGAGCCGCATGCACGCCATCGAGCAGTTTCAGGTCTTTGCCTTCGGCGTGGCGGTGGTGGTGATCCTCATCGGCGCCCTGGTGGTCTTTGTCACCATGATGGGCTCGGTCAACGAGCGTACCCGCGAAATCGGCATCTTTCGCGCCCTGGGGTTCCGCCGCGCCCATGTCGCCCGGCTGATTCTCACCGAAGCGGCGACGGTCAGCCTGCTGGCCGGGGTGCTCGGCTATTTCGCCGGGATGCTGGCCACGGGCCTGCTTTTGCCGATGCTGGCGGAAGCTCACGCCCAGCTGGTTTGGGATGGGACGTTGGCGGCCGGTTCCCTGCTGCTGGCGCTGCTGGTCGGCACCCTGGCCTCCCTTTATCCGGCCCTGCACGCCAGCCGCCTCGATCCGACGACGGCGCTGCGGACCTTGTAAATTTCATCTCTGTTTTTTGAGGATGCAGTCATGGCCTTTATCGAAATCAATGGATTGAGCAAACACTACCCGAGCCGGGCCGCCGTGGTCGCGGCCCTCGACGGCATCGACCTGAGCATCGACGAGGGCACTTTTCTCGGCGTCATGGGGCCTTCCGGCTCGGGCAAGAGCACTTTTCTCTCGCTGATCGGGGGGCTGTGCCACCCCACGGCCGGAACCATCCGGGTCGACGGCATCGACATCTTTCGCCTTCCGGCCGAACAGCTCGCCGACTTCCGCCGCGAATATCTCGGGTTCGTCTTTCAATCCTTCAATCTGGTGCCTTACCTGACCGCCCTGGAAAACGTCATGCTCCCCTTGGCGGTGAAGAAGCTGGCGAACGGCGAGAAACGGGAGCGGGCCCATCAGGTACTGGAACGGGTCGGGCTGAAAGCGCGCGCCGGGCATCTGCCCGGGGAGCTTTCCGGCGGCGAACAGGAGCGGGTGGCCATCGCCCGGGCCCTGGTCAACCGGCCGCCGCTGATTCTGGCGGACGAGCCGACCGGCAGCCTCGACACGGCCACCGCCGCGTCGATCATGGAACTCTTCGCCGAACTCAACCGCGAAGGCCAGACCATCGTCATGGTCACCCACAACCCGGAAACGCGGGGGAACTTTCACCGCACCCTGCTGTTGCGTGACGGCCGGGTGGCCGGGGAAAGCCTTGCGCCCGCCGCCTAGGATCGTCCCATGCTCCTGCTGTTGCTCATACTCCTCGGTCTTCTGCTCTATGCCCTGCTGGTCGAGGCGGAGAAAGGCCGCGAGCCGTTGCCGCCGCCGACCGAATCCTGCCCCGGCTGCGCCCGGACGGTGGCGGGGGACTGGCTGATCTGCCCCCAGTGCCGGACGTTATTGCGGGAAGTCTGTTCGGGCTGCGGCCGGAGGCACGGACTTGGCCATCGTTTCTGTCCCTTTTGCGGACGTTCCGGAGAGCGCCGGTGAAACGTTTCCTTATCCCCCTGACCCTGATTGGCGCGGCCCTGGCGGTCTTCGCCTACAACTATCAAGGCTATTGTCGGGGACGCTGTACCCTGCGCGGCTTCGGTCTGTTCGGTCCTTTCGAACTAAGCATGCTCCTTCTGCTCCCTCTCTTGCTGCTCTTCATCGGCCTCCTCAAGTGGCGCCGGTCCCGGCGGCGTGCCGCTTCCCGCTGCTCTTGCGGCACGCCGCTTGCCGAAGACTGGAGCTACTGCCCCGTCTGCGGCGCCTCCCGCCACTGCTGATCCTCCTCACGTCTCTTTGGTCGCATCCCTTGAAATAGCCCCCCGGCTGTGGTAACACATCTTAAGATTTCTAATCCGAAGATGTGTTTTTGCCGCGCGTGGGGGTGGCCATGTCCAAGTATCTTATCCTTGTACTGATTTTCGTCGCGATGTTGACCGGTTGCGCCGTCAACCCGGTCACCGGCAAGAACGAACTGCGGCTGGTGCCGGAGACGACCGAGATCAACCTCGGCGCCGAGCAGTACGCCCCGAGCCGCCAGATGCAGGGGGGGGACTACACCGTCGATCCCGAGTTGACCGCCTATGTCGCCGGTGTCGGTAAACGCCTGGCGGCGGTGAGCGACCGGGGACTGCCTTACGAATTCACCGTGATCAACGATTCGACCCCCAATGCCTGGGCGCTGCCGGGAGGGAAGATCGCCATCAATCGTGGGCTGCTGGTCGAGTTGAAGAGCGAGGCGGAACTGGCGGCGGTGCTCGGCCACGAAATTGTCCACGCGGCGGCCCGGCACGGCGCCAAGGGGATGGAGCGCGGCATGCTGATGCAGGGGGTGGTGCTCGCCACCCAGATCGCCTCGGCCAACAGCGAGTTCGCCAATCTGGCGGTGGGGGGCGCGGCGGCGGCGAGCCAGATGATCGGCCAGAAATACAGCCGCGATGCCGAACGGGAAGCCGACTATTACGGCATGAAATATCTGTACAAGGCCGGTTACGATACACAAGCCGCGGTCAATTTGCAGGAAACCTTCGTGCGCCTGTCCGAAGGGCGTAATCAGGACTGGCTCTCGGGGCTTTTTTCCAGCCATCCGCCGTCGATGGAGCGGGTGCTGGCCAATCGCGAATCCCTCAAGGAATTTCCGCCCGGCGGCGACCGCGGGGATGACCGCTATCGGCAAAAGATCGCCGGTTTGCTCAAAAGCCGCGAAGCCTACGCCGCTCACGATCAGGGGCGGGAAGCGCTGCAAAAAAAGCAGCCGGCCCAGGCGCTGGCCCTGGCCGAAAAGGCCTTGCAGGTCGAGTCCCGGGAGGGATTGTTTCATGCCTTGCGCGGTGATGCCCAGTTCGCCCAGGGGCGTTATCGGGAGGCGGAAGCGAGCTACAATAACGCTCTGGCGCGCAACGGCGACTATTTTCATTTTTACGCCAAACGCGGTTTGGCGCGGGAGAAGCTGGGACAGGCGGACGCCGCCCGGGCCGATCTGGAAAAGAGCGTGAAGCTTTTGCCGACGGCGACGGCTCTGAACTCTCTCGGCGAATTGACTCTGGCCCAAGGGGACCGGAACAAGGCGAAGCAATATTTCGCCGCCGCCGCCGGTTCCAATTCCCCCGAGGGGAAGGCCGCCGCCGGAGCCCTGGCGCGCCTCGACCTGGCGGACAATCCGCAAAAGTACCTGAAGCTGGCATTGAAGCGCGACGCCTCCGGCTATCTGATCGCCGAGATTTCCAATCCCACCGGCCTACCGGTGACCGCCATCCGCTATCAGGTGCAGTACGCCGATGCCGGGGGGAACCGCCGGCAGGCCGAGTTCGATCTGCCGGGAACCCTGGCTCCCGGGCGGGGGGCGCGGGTGAAGACGGGGATCGGTCCGTTGAGCGACCGGGCCGTTCAACAGGGCGTGCGCGGGGCCGTTGTCCGGGCAAGAATTGTCGAATGAACAGGATTTTAGAATTTATCTTTCAAGTGAGGTGACAATGCTTCTCGAACTCTTGCGGCAACGCCGCAGTATCCGTAAATTCCAGCCGACCCCGGTGCCGCCGGAAAAGACCGCCCAGCTGGTCGAGGCGATGCTCCGTTCCCCCTCCTCCCGGGGATTCGATCCCTGGCATTTCGTCGTCGTCGATGATCCGGCGCTGCTCAAAGAGCTGGGCGCGGCCAAGGAACACGGTTCGGCTTTTCTCGCCGAGGCGCCCCTGGCCATCGTCGTCTGCGCCGATCCCTCCCTTTCCGATGTCTGGGTCGAGGACTGTTCCATCGCCTCGGTCATTTTGCATCTGACCGCCGCCTCCCTGGGGCTGGGGAGCTGTTGGGTGCAGATCCGCTCGCGCCGTCACGATGCCGCCTTCAGCGCCAACGACTACCTGGTGAAGTTGCTCGGCCTGCCCGCGACCTTTCAGGTCGAGGCAATGGTCGGGATCGGCTACCCGGCCGAGGAGAAGGCTCCCCATCCGCGTCAAACCCTGCATTTCGATCGTGTGGCCTTGAATCGCTTCGGCCGGCCCTGGAGCGATCAGGGGTAATTTTCGTTGATTTTGTCGATCCGCCGCGCTCTTTGTTTGAAATAACTAACCAGGGACGCTATGCTGTTCCGGCCGTTTTGCCGGCATATCATTCTTTTCTGGGAGGGCAACATGACGGATCAGCACGAAATCATCAGATTCATCGACGACTATCTGCGCAAGCACGACCTGGAAGGACTGGCGGTCGCCGATGCCGCCCGGCTGCTCAACGAGGCCGGGCTCTTGCCGGATGACGGGCAGAATCCCGGCGAGCCTCTGCGCAAGCTGTTGCGCGACGGGGAGATTCCCCATGCCCGCAAGGAGCAGGGGCGCTGGTTCATCCCGGGATCGGGAGCCGTCGCCAACGATCAGACGGAAGCCGGGGCGCCGGTCGCCGTTGCCGGCGTGGGCCGTTTGAAAATTCTTCTTCGCCTGCTTTATGCGATCCTCTTTCTGCTGGTTTTCGAGATTCTCCGGCTTGTCGTGCAGGTGACGGTCCTGGGCCAGTATCTCTATTTGCTGGTGGTCGGCAGTCCCTGCGAACCGTTGCGCAAATTCGGTTCGCGGGTCGCCGATTATGCCTATCGGGTCATCCGCTACCTGACGCTCAATGAGAACGAGCGGCCCTATCCCTTCACCCGCTTCCCGGGGGAGATCGAGCCGCCGGAGTCCGAAGCCCGGTTCTGAGAAATGCAAACAGCCTGTCCGGAAGATTTCGGACAGGCTGTTTCTTTATGAGCGAAAAAGGTTCGATCAGGCGTACAAGCGAATGGAGCGGGGCTGGGTCTCCGGTGAATTTTCCCGGGGAGCTTTCTCGGTGGCGGCGGTTGTTTCGCTGCCTTCGTCGCGGCCGCGGATACTTTCCGGTCCCTGGGTTTTCTGGGATGTTTCCTCACGGCGCATGGCTTGCAGGTCGGATTGGGCCTTCATTTCCATGCGCATCGCCGCCGCCGCGACCTGCCGATCCTGCGGGGAGGGGTCGGCTGGGGCGAGAGCGGCGGCGCGTACTACCCGGGCCTTCTGGATGCTCGCTTCCGGATCGCCGGAAACCGGCGAAATGTCGATGGGGACTTCCCCGGCCACCGCATAGCGTTTGCCGTCCGGTCCCTGCTTGTAGCTGTAGCTCGGTCCCCCGGCGTATTGTCCACCGGCGGCGGAGTGGGCGGCTTCGTGAGCGCGAACGCGGCGATCGGCGCTTGCCAGCTGCAGAATCTGTTGCGCTTCGCGGCTAATGCTGACCTTGTCTTTGGCCGAAGAGGGGAAGGAGGTAGCGTCTCCACCCCCGGTTTCCCGGCGGCGGTCTGCACCGGCTCCCTGCTCCTGTTCGGTGGCGGGATTGCGCGGGTAGCCCGTGAGGGAATTGACCGGATAGGTTGTCGCTTCGCTGATTTCCGCCATGGATCGGACCTGCTCTGTCGTTGAAGTGAGAATCCTGTTTACAGATTAATCCTTTTCCCCGGTTAAAATCAAGCCGCGACGGGAAGAACAGGGTCCGGAGCTTTCCTGCGCGGGGGATCCCCCGGGTGGGTGCAAAGTTTGCATAGCGCTACTGGAAATTACCTGCTGCCATGAAAATACAATTTCGAGGGAGGAGCCTATGGCCGACAAACTCTGTGAAATCGTCGAATCGATGTATAATCTGCCGCCCATGCCCGCGGTCGCATCCCGTGTTCTGGAGATGCTGCAAACGGCCGATTACACGGCGGATTCCCTGGCCGGGCTGATCGCCTGCGATCCGGTCCTGTCCGGCCGTTTGCTGAGCATGGCCAACTCCGCTTTTTACGGTGTGCGCAACGAAGTCTCGACGATTCCGCGAGCGGTGGTGATTCTGGGCGAAGAGGCGCTGCGCAGTCTGGTGCTCACCGCCAGCCTCAAATCCCTCGGCAGTGATCCCAGCCCGATTCAGAAGCGACTCTGGGAGGATGCCGTCGGCTGCGCCCTGGCGGCCCAGCTGGTCGCCCGGGACTTCCGGTCCACCAATGCGGAAGAGGCCTTCCTCGCCGGTCTTTTCCGGCACATCGGCAAGCTGGTCATGTACGATTTCGATCCTTCCCGCTATCAGCGCTTGCTGGCTCTGGTCGATGCCGGAGAAGCGCAGGCGGATGCGCTTGAAAAGGAATGGTTTCATTTTCCCCATGCCATGATCAGCGCCGCCGTGCTGGAAAAGTGGAAATTCAACCCCACTTTCATTCAGGCGACCTTGCATCATGACCTCCTCGACTTCTCGCCAGGGGTTTATCCGGCCGCCTATCGCTTGGCGGCCACGGTGAATGTCGCCGACAGCCTGTGCCGCGCCTTGGGTATCGGCCAGGCCGGGCCCGACACCGAAATGAGACTTTCCCAGGTTCCCGGGGCCTTGAGCCTCGGTATTCCCTATGGGCAGATGAAGAAGATGCTGGCTGATCTGGAGACGATTTTTCAGGAGAACACCTCGGTGTTTTTCGATTGACGGAGATTCTCATGCCCATTGAATATTACCTGCTGCTCGGCTTCGCTTTCGTGCTCGGCGCGGTCGTCGGTTCCTTTCTCAACGTCTGCATCTATCGCATTCCCGCCGGTGAGTCGATCGTTTCACCCCGTTCCCGCTGCCCCAGCTGCGGCGCGCCGATCCGCTGGTACCAGAACATCCCCATCTTGAGCTGGATTTTTCTGAGAGGGCGCTGTGCGAACTGTCGGGTTCCGATTTCTGTCCGGTACGCCCTGGTCGAGGCCTTGACCGGTCTGCTTTTTACCTTGGTACTGTATTATTTTGGATTTCACTGGGCGACCCCGGTTTTCTGGGTTTTCGTTGCCTTGCTCGTCACCATTACCTTTATCGATCTCGACCATCAGATCATCCCCGATGTCATCAGTCTGCCGGGGATCGTCCTCGGCTTCGGCGCTTCTTTCCTGCTCCCCTGGGTCAGTTGGGGTGACTCCCTGCTCGGTATTCTTCTGGGGGGAGGCAGCCTTTTTCTGGTGGCCGTCGGCTACGAATTCCTGACCAAGAAAGAAGGGATGGGGGGCGGGGATATCAAGTTGTTGGCCATGCTCGGGGCCTTTCTCGGCTGGAAAGCGGTGTTGCCGATCGTCTTTATCTCTTCGCTCCTCGGCACCCTGGTCGGCGTGCCGATGATGCTGGCCAAGGGCGCCGACGGCAAACTGGCGATTCCCTTCGGACCATTTTTGGCGGGGGGCGCCGTGATCTGGCTGTTTTGGGGGGAGCTTCTGGTCAACTGGTATCTGCAAAGGTTTCTTTGATTCGCCCCGGCCCGGTTCCTGGCTCGGATCGGGATGAAAATTTTTTGGTCCACATTTGGTGTGGCTGCGCCCCGGACTGCTCATCATCTTGTATCTGGAATGAAAACCCCCGGGATTCCAAAGAGTTTGGAATAGTATTTGAGGTGAAATTGTATTGACTGTAGACTGAAGTTATCTATACATTGTATATAATTTGTATTAATTCACCTCAGTCGGGATGGCTAGTTTTCATGTCCAATCGTGTCAAGGAAATCCGCGAGAGCCTGCTGATGAGCAAAGCTGAACTGGCGCGCAAAGCCGGGGTTTCTCCTCTGACCGTCGATCGCATCGAGCGTGGGGAGCCTTGCCGGATGGCGACGATGCGTAAGATCATCTTTGCGCTGGGATTCGATCTCGTTGACCGGGAACGGGTTTTTCCCGAAATATGATGAAAAGTGGCACATGTCTTGCTCGAGATTTACGGGCAAGGCATATGGTCGGTCGTTCATCACCTATTGAGTCAGGGTCTTTCAATGCTATTCAGGGCCAAAAAAGACGTCGTCGGCATCGATATCGGATCGAGCTCCGTCAAGCTGGTTCAGTTGCACCAGTTAAAGGGCGGCTATCAGCTGCAGACCCTCGGGGTCGCGCCCTTGCCGCCGGAAGCGATCGTCGATAATGCCATCATGGACTCCGGCGCGGTGGTCGGGGTTATCCGCAACCTGTTGGACAGCCTCAAGGTCAAGACCAAAAGTGTCGCGACCTCGGTTTCCGGCCATTCCGTCATTATCCGCAAGATTCAATTGCCGGTTATGACCGAAGAGGAAATGGAAGCTTCGATCCAGTGGGAAGCCGAGCAGTACATCCCCTTCGAAATTTCCGAAGTCAATCTGGACTTCCAGATTCTCGGTCCTGACCAGCGGGATCCGTCGTTGATGAACGTGATTCTGGTCGCGGCCAAGAAAGAGTTCGTCAATGACCATGTGGCGGTATTCAAGGAATGCGGCCTGAATCCGGTGGTAATGGATATCGACTGCTTTGCCATTGAAAACGCCTTTGAAGCCAATTACGGGTTCGAGGATGACGAAATCATCGCCCTGGTGAACATGGGCGCCTCGGCGATGAACGTCAATGTGCTCAAGGCCGGCAAGTCGGTCTTCACCCGCGATATCCAGGTCGGCGGCAACATGTACAACGAAGAGATCCAGAAGCGACTGGGGTTGAGCGGTGAAGAGGCTGAAGAGGCCAAGCTCGGAGGTGTTCTGGAGGAGATCGATCCGGCCGTTGTTCAAGAGGTGATCAACGACGCCACCGAGAGTCTCGCTCAAGAAGTTCAGCGCTCTTTCGACTTTTTCTCGGCCACCTCTTCCGATGAAAAGGTGCAGAAGCTTTACATTACCGGCGGCGTTTCGAAAACGCCCAATGTTCAGGAATATCTTCGGACACAATTGGGGATTCCTGTCGAGTTGCTCGATCCCTTCCGCATGATCAAGGTCAGCGATAAGGATTTTGACCCGGAATATATCCAGGCGGTGGGGCCGTTATTTTCCGTCGCCATGGGGCTTGCCATGAGGAGGTTGGGCGACAAATGATTCATATCAATCTATTGCCCATTCGGGCCGCCCAGAAAAAAGACAAGATGCGCGGCCAGTTGCTGGTGATGCTGCTCGCGCTGATTCTGACCGCCGGCGCCTGCGGCGTGGTTTATTCATCCCTGCGGAGTCAGGTCAACGAAATGAAGGCCGAGATTGCGCGCAAGGAGCAGCGGTTGCAGTCGCTGAAGAAAACTCTTGGCGAAGTGGCCGAATTCAAGAAGAAAAAAGAAGAACTGGTCGGCAAACTGGATATTCTCGACAAACTCAAACAGGCCAAAAGCGGGCCGGTTCATTTGCTGGATCAGTTGAGCCAGTCCCTGAGCGAGAAGCTCTGGATCACCGCTTTCAAGGAATCCGGCGGCGCCATCACTTTGAGCGGACTAGCCCTCAATGAAGAGATGGTGGCGCAGTTTCTGAAGAACCTCGAAGCCTCTCCCTATTACAAGAATGTTGAGCTTCAGGTGATCGAGCAGGCGACCCAGTCCGGTGTCCGAGTCAACAAATTCAATGTTGTCGCCAAGGTGGAAGCCTCGGTCGGCAAGCCTGTCCAGCGATGAAAGGGTAAGCCATGGATCCGCGGCTCGAAAAAGTTCTGAAACTTCCCCTTTATCAGCGGTTTTTGATTCTTGCGGCACTCATGCTGACGATCGCGGGACTTTTCGTCTATCTCATGTATCTGCCGTTGCGCGAGGAAATGGCCGGCTTGAAACAGAAGGATGCGTCGCTGCAAAGCAAAATTCAGGAAGACCAGCGCAT
Organism: uncultured Desulfuromonas sp.; assembly: GCA_937982495.1. Taxonomy (GTDB): domain Bacteria; phylum Desulfobacterota; class Desulfuromonadia; order Desulfuromonadales; family Trichloromonadaceae; genus Trichloromonas. Next base: position 11,091 of record CALJLX010000473.1, on the reverse strand, counting down.
TGCCGACAATCTGCCGAAATTCAAAGCGGAATTCGAAAAGATGGAGGCTTTGCTCAACGACGCCCTGACAGAGCTTCCCAACGAAAAAGAGATTCCCAACCTGCTGACGAGCATTACCGCCCTGGCCAAGGAAAACGGCTTGAATGTCACCCTTTTCAAGCCCGGGGCGGAAAAGCCGAAGGGGTTTTACGCGGAAGTTCCGGTGGAACTGAAGATGGTCGGATCCTTTCATGAGGTTGCCCTGTTTTCCGACGCGGTGGCCAAGCTCCCCCGCATCGTCAACATCAATAACCTTACCCTGGCGAGTCCCAAAGACGATAGCGGACGCATTCTTTTGGCCGTCAATTGCCTGGCCACCACCTTCCGCTTTATTGAGGGGGGGACGGCGCCCGACGCGGGTAAGAAAACCGGGAAAGGCGGCAAGAAATGAAGCTCGGCACTGGATTGGTCGGCATGATCGCGCTGGCGCTTCTGGTGGCCGGCTGTGGGCAGGAGGCCCCACCTGCGCCTCCGAAGAAACCCGCCGGCAAGAAGGTTGAAGCCCCCATGCCCAAGGCGGATGCGAAACCTCTTCCCACAGAGGAGCAGTTGGAAGAGGCTCAACCGGTCTTTATCTACGATCCCTCCGAGCGGCGAGATCCTTTTGTCCCTTTGATCGAACCCAAGAAGCCGCTTGCAACCTCGGACGAGCCGCTGACACCTTTGCAACAGGTCGAACTTGGCCAGTTGCGTCTGGTGGGGGTGATTACGGGTAAAGGTGAACCGATGGCCATGGTTTCCGCGCCTGGAGGAAAATCCTACATTTTGAGAAAAGGCGTCAAGGTCGGCAGAAATAACGGAGTGGTGATCGGCGTTGATGCCGGGGGGGTTTCGGTGCGGGAGAAATATTACGATTTTGTCGGGGAAGTTCGGGAAAATCTCCAGATGATTCAACTTCCTAAACGGGAAGGAGCGAACTGATATGAAGGCTGTCAAAGTCAAGATGCGGAAGAACGGACGGCGGTTCCTTTGGTCCTTTCTACTGGTTCTGCTCATTTCCGCCTGGGGCGTCGGTTCCCTGACGGCGGCCGAGTCCAAGCAAGGGAACGATTCGGCGTTGAGTACGGCGGAAACGCCCGAACCCGCGGCATCCTCCACGGCAACGGCCTGGCTGGTGAGCGGTGTCGATATGCAGCCCGGGCGCGCCGTTTTTGTTACGGAAGGGAAAGTGGATAAATTCCTCCATTTCACCTTGGCCGATCCGGCCCGGCTGGTCGTCGATCTCTATGGTGTCCGTCCTTCCTTCAGTGACCGGGTTTTCACCGCGCAGGACGGGTTCAGTCAAGTTCGGGTCGGTACCTACCAGGACCGCACCCGTTTTGTCTTCGACGCTTCCACGCCTCAGTTACCCGCCTACAACCTCGCTCGTCAGGCCGATCAGATCGTTCTCACCTGGAATGCCGGCACGGAGGCTTCCACCGTTTCTGCTCCGCCGGTGGCTTCCAGCCCGGGAGGACGGGTGGACGTCACCGCCATCAATTTCGCCAAGGACGGCGATAAGTCCCAACTGGTCATCGATCTTTCCGGACCCGCCGCCATCGAACCGGCGGTCAAGGAAGGGAATCTGATCCGCTTCGGTGTCAATAACGCCAATATCAGCCGCGCGCTGCGTCGGACTTTTGACTCCCACTCTTTCCCCAGCGCCGTGCTGCGGGCCACCCCGTACACCGTTATGAACGGTAAGCGTCAGGATGTGCGTTTTGCCGTTGAACTCAAGGGGGATGTTTCCTATCAGCTGTTGCAGCAGCCGGGTAAACTGGTACTTGTTGTCGATGACGGAGCCTATACCGCACCGACGACCGCATCGAACGTGCCGCTGCCGGTTCCGGTGACAACTCTTTCCGTTCCCGCCCCCCAACCTAGCGCTCCAATCGAAGTCCCGGTCGCTGAAGAACAAGAGACCCTTGCTTCCGTAGAACAAGAGCATGTGTACACCGGGGAAAGGATCCAACTGGTTTTCGATGACGCGGATGTGCGCGATATCTTCCAACTGATCGCTGAAGTCAGCGATCTGAACATCATCGTTTCCGACGAGGTCAAAGGTTCGATCACCTTGCGCCTTATTGATGTCCCCTGGGATCAGGCTCTTGACCTGGTGCTCGAAACAAAGAACCTTGGCATGCTTAAAAAAGGTAACGTGGTGCGGGTTTTGCCCAAGGACCAGATTCGTTCCATGGAGGAGGCCAAGTTCACCGCTGCGCGCAACAAAGAAAAACTCGAAGATCTCGTTACCGAGGTTGTCCCGGTCAGCTACACCGCGATTAAGAATGTGGAAGCCCCCTGTAAGGAGCTGATGACCGAACGGGGTAAAATAACGGCTGACAACCGTAATAAGCAGATTATCGTCACCGATATCCCCAGCGTCATCGACGAGGTGAAGAAGCTCATTGCAATTCTTGACACACCGGAACGCCAGGTGATGATCGAAGCCCGTATCGTCGAGGCGGATTCGACCTTCAACCGCAACCTGGGAGTGAACTGGGGGCTTTTTCATGGGGATAATTTACTTGAGGAAGGTTGGAATACTGTAGCTGGAAATCTTGGTTTCGGTGGCAACTTCATTATTCCCCCCGGCCCAGCCTCCGCCGCTCAAGTCGCCGGGGTTGGCGGCAATATCGAATTTGGAAAATTCGGCGCCGATTCCACGGTTCTTGATTTGCGTCTGTCCGCCATGGAGTCCCAGGGTTCCGGCAAGATCATTTCCCGGCCGCGGGTAACTACTCTCAATGGAGAAAAGGCCAAGATTTCGCAGGGGACGATGATTCCTTACCAGACCGTCAGCAACGACGAAATCACCACCGAATTGGTCGAGGCGGCTCTGTCCCTGGAGGTGACGCCGGTCATCAATCCTGATAACTCGATTATTCTCGATATCAAAGCGACCAACAGTTCGCCGGGAACGATTGTCGCGACCGGGGCTGGAGATGCCCCGCAAATCGATTCCAAGGAGGCCCAGACCAAGCTGCTGGTGATAGACGGCGAGACCACGGTTATCGGCGGTATTTTTGTCGAGAATAATGATTACGCCGAAAATGGTGTCCCCATTCTACGTTCCATTCCATTTTTAGGTAATTTCTTCAAATCGACCCAGAAGACCAATTCCCGAAGTGAGTTGTTGATTTTCATCACGCCTCGTATTATCAAATGATCTATACTGTTGCATCGCGACAACAAAAGGACAGGCGATCGCCTGTCCTTTTGTTGTCCCAGCCTTTTTTCAGGAAATGACCATGACTTTACGCTACTTAACTGCCGGTGAATCCCACGGCCCGGCCTTGACCGCAATTGTCGAAGGCCTGCCCTCTAATATCGAACTGTGCGAAGACGACATCAATCGCCATCTGGCCCGGCGTCAGCTGGGCCATGGCCGGGGTGGGCGCATGGCGATCGAGAAGGATCAGGTGCGGTTCCTTTCCGGGGTGCGCTGGGGGAAAACCCTGGGTTCGCCCTTGACCCTGTCCATCGTCAATCGCGACTGGGAAAACTGGGAGAAGAAGATGTCCCCCCGCGCCGAGGATCGGGTTGAGGGAATCGCCATCGTTCATCCACGGCCCGGCCATGCCGATCTCACCGGCATGATCAAATACCGCCACGACGACGCCCGTAATGTGCTGGAGCGCTCCAGTGCCCGGGAGACGGCCATGCGCGTGGCGGTCGGCGCCCTCTGTATGAAATTTCTGAACGCCCTGGGCATCGAGGTCTGTGGTTACGTTACGGAAATTTGCGGGGTGGCTGCGGGTACGGAACCCACCGATTATCGGGAGCGCTTCGCCCGTGCCGAAAACTCTTCCTGTCGCACCTTCGATGCCGACGCAGAACAGGCGATGATCGCCGCCATCGACGAGGCCAAGGCGGCCGGGGATTCCCTCGGCGGCGTCGTCGAGGTGGTGGTCCTCGGCGCGCCGGTAGGCCTGGGCAGCTATGTCCATTGGGATCGCCGCCTGGACGGACGATTGGCGGCGGCGGTAATGAGCATCCAAGCCTTCAAGGGGGTGGAGATCGGCCTCGGCTTCGAGGCCGCCCGTCGTCCCGGGTCGCAGGTCCATGATGAAATCGCCTATGATGATGGCGCCTTTTACCGTAAGAGCAATCGCGCGGGCGGGCTGGAGGGGGGAATGACCAACGGCGAGGCGATTATCGTGCGCGGCGCCATGAAGCCGATCCCTACCCTCTATACGCCCTTGGAAACAGTGGACACGCGGACCAAACAACCGTTCAAGGCGACGGTGGAACGTTCCGATGTCTGCGCTGTGCCGGCGGCGGCGGTGGTAGCCGAGGCGGCGGTGGCGATCACCCTGGTCGAGGCGCTGCTGGAGAAATTCGGCGGCGATTCCCTGGAGGAGATTCAGGCCCATCTTGAGGGGCATTGTCGCCATGTCCAGTCCCTGTAACGACGGCATCGTCCTCATCGGCTTTATGGGGGCGGGTAAAAGTACGGTGGCGGCCGAGTTGGGACATTCCTGCGGGCTGCCGGTGATCGATCTGGATCGTGAAATCGAACGTCGCAGCGGCCGTACCATCCCCGAAATTTTTGAGCAATCCGGGGAAGAGATTTTTCGCCGGACTGAAACCGAGGTGCTGCGCGGCCTGCTCGATCAGGCGCCGCTGATTCTGGCGACTGGCGGCGGAGTAATCGGCCGTCCCGAAAATTGGCCCCTGTTGCGCCGCCTTGGTCGCGTCGTTTATCTGCGGGTTTCCTGGGAAACGCTTCTGGCTCGCATCGGCGCAGGGAAGGGCAGGCCTCTGGCCGGAGATCGCGAGCGCTTGCAGGCTCTTTTCGAGCAGCGCCTGCCCCTTTATGAACAGGCGGATCTGGTCATCGATGGGCAGGGCGGTACGCCTGCGGCCATCGCCCGGGACATTTTGCGGACGCTTTATTGGGAGAAGGCTTAGACGATGGAATCTTTGACGGTAGGCCTCGGTGAACGCAGCTACCCGATCTGGATCGGTGACGGCATCCTCGACCGTCTGGCCGAGGCGCTCGATGCCGTGGCTTTTCCCCGCCGGGTGGCCCTGGTCACCAATCCGACGGTTTTCGGCCATTACGGCGCGCGGGTTCTGCGCATCCTCGAAGGGGGCGGCTATCGCCCCACGGTGATCGAACTGCCCGATGGCGAGCAGTACAAAACCCTGCAGTATCTTGAAAAGATCTATGATGGCCTGCTCACCGGCGGGTTCGATCGCCACAGCGGTCTGTTGGCCCTGGGGGGCGGGGTGATCGGCGATATGACCGGTTTCGCCGCCGCCACCTATGTGCGCGGCATTCCTTTCGCCCAGATCCCCACGACCTTGCTTTCCCAGGTCGACAGTTCCGTGGGCGGAAAGACGGCGGTCAACCACCCCCTGGGCAAGAACATGATCGGCGCTTTTTACCAACCCCGGCATGTGCATATCGATGTGGCGACCCTGAAAACCCTTCCGGTCCGGGAGTTCGCGGCGGGCATGGCCGAAGTGATTAAATACGGCGTGATCAGGGATCGGGGGTTTTTTGTCTGGTTGGCTAAACATCGGACAGAACTGCTGGAATTGCACCCGGATGCGCTGATTTACGCGGTAAAGAGCTCTTGCCAAATTAAAGCGGATGTTGTAGAAGAGGATGAAAAAGAGAGTTCTGTGCGGGCGATTCTCAATTTCGGGCACACCTTCGGGCACGCGGTCGAGACCCTTTCCGGCTATGGGACCTACTCCCACGGCGAGGCGGTGGCCATCGGCATGGGCATCGCCGCCGAGCTTTCCCGTTTGCTTGGTTTCGGCTCGCAGGCGGATGTGGCGCAAATCCGTTCGCTTCTGTCCGGTTTCGGCCTGCCGCTCGAACCACCGGCGCATTCCCTTGACGCCTATCTCGCCGCCATGGGCCGCGATAAAAAGGTTCGCGACGGTAAACTGCGCTTCGTGCTGAATCACGGTCTCGGCGATTGTGGGTTGCACGATATCGCCGAGCCGGAACGGCTCTTTTCCCAAATCCTTTCTCAAACCAGGTGATCTGATGCCCCAGCATGCCACACCGGGTTCCCTCCTCGGAAAAATCGCCGCTTATACCGAACTGCTTGCGAAAGATCCCTATTCGACGATTTTTGTCCCCTTGAGCGAAGCTTATCGGCAGATGGATATGCTCGATGAGGCGGTCGAGGTGGCGCGGCAGGGGATCATGGATAACCCCGCCTTCGCCGGCGGTTATGTTGCCCTGGGCAACGCTTTTGCCGCGCAGGGGCTGGAAGAACAGGCGATCGGTGAGTTTGAAAAGGCGTTGATTCTCGATAACCGCCATTTGCCGGCGCTCAAGGAACTGGCGAAAAAGAAGTTGGCCCGCCGGGATTCAGCCGGGGCGCGGGAGTTGCTGGAGCGGGCCAAGGCGGTCAAGGGGAACGATCCCGAGGTCCTCAAGCTTGTTGCTGCCGTGGCATCCGCGCAACCGTCGCCCTTCGCACCGGCATCATCACCGAGCCCGGAGCCGCCGGCTCCGGTAGCGGCACCGATGTTTGTGATCGAGGAAGCCCCGGAGACGACTGCCGCGACATCTCTTCCCGGCAAGGCCGTCGAACCGATCGCCACCGCGACCCTCGCGGAAATCTATATCCGTCAGGGGCTGCCGCAAAAAGCGCTCAAGGTCTATCGCGATCTGCTCAAGGCCGAACCCCACAACGACCAGCTTCGGCAGAGGCTTATTCTGCTCAAGCAGCAGATCGATGGGCAAGAGGTTCCGGCCTTGGGGGATGAAACGTTGCTGGCGAGCGAGTCCGTCGCAGGGGCATCGCCCGCTGAAGAGGGGGGCTCCGTCGAAGAACCCTTGCCGGCCGGCGAGTTTCTCGCGGAGTCGTCGACGGATGAGGTGTCGGCGGGTTCGCCGCCGGTGGCAGCGGAATCCGCCTTGTCCGTGCTCACGGAAGGTTCCGGCGCTGTCGATCAGGGTTCGGTCGCTCCCCAAGTCGAACGTTCCGTTCCCGAGGTCTTATCCTCTTGGCTGGATGCTATTCGCAGAAGGAGGGCTGCCCATGTTTAATGCGATTCTTCACCGGATTGTCGATGAAACCGCCGGGGGGATCGGCGCGGTGTTGATGGGTTACGACGGGATTTCCATCGAGCAGTATTTTCGTCCCGATGCCGGCCTCGACTTGAATCTGGTGGCCGTCGAATATGCCAACATCCTCAAGGAAATCAAGAAGGCCGCTGAAATTCTCCACCTCGGAGGGATGGAAGAGGTCAGCATCCGAACCGAACGTTTCTATCTGGTGGTCCGGATTCTCACCGATGAATATTTTGTCGCCCTGACTCTGAAAGGGGACGGAAATTTCGGCAAGGGGCGCTATCTGCTGCTGCGCGAAGCGGGCAATCTCAAGAAAGCCTTGGCGTGAACGGGTTGCGGCACAAGGTGCTGGTCCTTCAGGGGCCCAACCTGAATATGCTTGGGACCCGGGAGCCCGGCATCTATGGCGCGCGCACTCTCGACGACATCCATGCCGAACTTTCCGCCTTGGCCGAGGAATTGGGGCTGGCCCTGGAGTTTTTCCAATCCAACCACGAAGGCGCCCTCATCGACCGTATTCATCAGGCCTGGCGGGACGGGGTCGCCGGTCTCGTCATCAATCCCGGCGGGCTGACCCATACCAGTGTTTCTCTGCGGGACGCCCTTGCCGCCGTCGCCATTCCCACTGTTGAAGTCCACCTGTCCAACATTCACGCCCGCGAAGCTTTCCGTCAACATTCCTACATCGCCCCGGTCGCCCTCGGTCAGATCTGCGGTTTCGGCCCCGGCGGCTACGAGCTGGCCCTGCGGGCTCTTTCAGTAAAATTAAAACAATAATTATTGTGCGTAAAATAGCGTTATGGTAAATACAAGGGTCATTCGCACGGGGGAAGCGCTCGCCTCTCGGAAAATCGACGGGATGGTTTTCACCCATTTGCCGAACATCCGCTACCTGTGCGGCTTCACCGGTTCGGATGGGGTTCTCGTGGTGATCGGTCGGGAAGCGGTTTTTCTGACCGACTCCCGTTATGTCACCCAGGCCAAAGGGCAGGTCCGGGCCGATGAAATCCGGGAATACCGGAGCAAATGGGAGAGTGTTCAGGAGTTTCTCGCCGCCAAGGGCGTGGTGAGGGTCGGTTTCGAAGCGGAGCACTTGAGTTATGCCGCGGTCGAGGAGCTGCGTGGCAAATCGCCGGAGAAGCACGAATGGGTGCCCGTGACCGGGGCGATCAAAGCCCTGCGCTCGGTCAAGGATGCCGAGGAAATCGCCTGCATGGAGGCGGCGGCCGCCCTGAACGCCGAATGTTTCGCCGAAGTCCGGTCCCTGATCCGTCCCGGGGTCGCCGAGCGTGAGATCGCCCTGGCCTTGGAGTTTGCCTTCAAAAAGCGCGGCGCCGAGGAGAAGGCTTTCGACCTCATCGTCGCTTCCGGCGTGCGGGGTGCCCTGCCGCACGGCACCGCTTCGGACAAAATTTTGGCGGATGGCGAGTTGGTCACCATCGATTTCGGTTGCCGTTATCGCGGCTACCATTCGGATGAGACCGTTACCCTGGCCGTGGGGCAGGTGCCGGAACGCCTGCTTGAGATTCATGCCGTGGTCCTCGAAGCCCAGCGCCGGGCCATGGCGGCGGTTCGTCCCGGTGTTTCATTGCGCGCCATCGACCAGGCCGCGCGTGATTATATCGCCGAACAGGGTTTCGGCGATTATTTCGGTCATGGAACCGGTCATGGCCTTGGCTTGGAAGTACATGAATTCCCTTCGGTTTCACCCCGTTCGGAAGATACGGCGGAAGCCGGAATGGTTATTACCATCGAGCCCGGTATCTATATCCCCGATCTCGGCGGAGTTCGCATCGAGGATACGGTACTGGTGACCGCCGAAAGTTGTCGGCGGTTGACACGCATTCCCAAGGGTCTGTAATCCCCGCCGGCGTGACCGGCAGAGTGACGAAAAAAAGGGTTTTTCGTTCTGGCCCAGGGAGGAAAAAAACAAACATCAGGAGGCAGCGTTCAATGGATATCAAAGACCTTAAAGTTCTCATCAAGATGGTGACGGATACCGACATCACCGAATTCGAAATGGAAAATGCCGACGAGAAGATCGTCATCAAACGCGGCAAGGAAACCGAGATCGTGCAAATGGCCGCCCCCCAGCAGTATCTGGCGCAGCCCGTCATGGCCGCTCCGCCGGTCGCTCCCGCCCCTCCCGCCGCTCCCGCCGTTGCCCAAGCCGCCCCCGTCGTCAGCAAGGGAGAAACCATCACTTCGCCCATCGTCGGCACCTTCTATCGGGCGCCTTCTCCCGAATCCCCCGCCTATGTCGAAGTCGGCTCGGTGGTCGAGAAGGGGCAGGTCTTCTGCATCGTCGAAGCGATGAAGCTGATGAATGAAATCGAGGCCGAGTTCCGCTGCAAGGTTCTGGAAATCTGTAAGGAAAATGCGAAACCGGTGGAATTCGGCGAGCCGCTCTTCATTGTCGAGCGCCTTTAAGGGCAGTGATTCGTGACGAGTGACGAGTGGCCGGCGTCGACTCCGTCACTCTCGCCAACTACTCAATTACCGCTCACTGGAGTTTCCATGTTTCATAAAATTCTCATTGCCAACCGCGGCGAGATCGCCTTGCGCATCATTCGTGCTTGCAAGGAACTCGGCATCAAGACCGTGGCGGTGCATTCCGATGCGGACAGCGAGGCGCTGCACGTCAAGCTGGCCGACGAGAGCATCTGCATCGGCCCGGCGCCGAGCGCCAAGAGTTATCTCAACATGAAGTCGATCATCAGCGCCGCCGAGGTGACCGATGCCGACGCGATCCATCCCGGTTACGGTTTCCTTTCGGAAAATGCCGAATTCGCCGAGATTTGCGGTAACTGCGGACTGACCTTCATCGGCCCGACCCCGGAAAACATGCGCCTGATGGGGGATAAAATCAGCGCCCGCCAGACCGTGACCAAGGCCGGCGTGCCGATACTTCCCGGGACCAAGGAGGGGGTCCATTCGGCGGAGGAAGCCAAACGCATCGCCGCCGAAATCGGCTACCCGGTCATCATCAAGGCCACCGCCGGCGGCGGCGGCAGGGGGATGAAGGTGGTCCATTCGCCGGCTTCCCTGCCCAATGCCTTCGCCGCCGCCCGTTCCGAGGCCCAGGCCGGATTCGGCAATCCCGACGTCTACATCGAGAAGTTCTGCGAACGGCCCCGGCATGTCGAAATCCAGATCATGGCCGACAAGCACGGCAACGTCATCCATCTCGGCGAGCGTGACTGTTCCATCCAGCGTCGGCATCAGAAATTGATCGAAGAGGCGCCCTGTCCGGTCCTGGATCCGGAAACCCGCAAGAAAATGGGGGAATGCGCGGTGGCGGCGGCCAAGGCGGTCGGTTACACCAGCGTCGGCACCATGGAGTTTCTCCTCGACCAGCAGGGGAATTTCTACTTCATGGAGATGAATACCCGGGTTCAGGTCGAACATCCGGTGACCGAGATGATCACCGGCATCGACATCATCAAGGAGCAGATTCGTAGCGCCGCCGGGATTCCCCTGCGTTTCAAGCAGGAAGACATCAAAATCAACGGTCATGCCATCGAATGCCGGATCAATGCCGAGCATCCTTTCAAGTTCACGCCGTCCCCGGGAAAGATCGACGGCTATCATCCCCCGGGAGGCCTGGGAGTGCGGGTCGACAGCGCGGTCTACGATCAGTACACGGTGCTGCCCCACTACGATTCGATGATCGCCAAGCTCATCGTTCATGCCGACACCCGCGAAGAGGCGATCCGGCGCATGGCTCGAGCCCTGGATGAATACATCATCGAAGGGATCAAGACGACCATCGCCTTTCATCAGAAGATCATGGACAACAAGGATTTCATCGAAGGGAATGTGGATACGGGCTTCCTGGAGCGACTGGTGCTCTGAGAGGCTGATGACGATACCATATACGCGGGGCCGGAAATTTTTCCGGCCCTTGCCGTTTCGTGACGGCGATGGATGGAGCATGGTCGATAATCGTTGGCGCCTGGTGCGTACCGACCCCTTGCCGGGGGGAATGAACATGGCCCTGGACGAGGTGCTGCTGCATGAGGTCGCGG
>CALJLX010000472.1 GCA_937982495.1 uncultured Desulfuromonas sp. | reverse complement strand
CCGAGACCGTGGTCTTGCCCGTCCCCCCCTTACCGGAAGCAACCGCCAGTTTCATCCGTTACCTTCCTTTCCGTAAGCTCGCCGGCCGCGCCGTCGCGCGCTGGCTTCATCCACTTCGTCCTGCCAGCCGCTTTGGGTCACCACGATGCCGTCGAATCTGGCCGTGTACGGCTTGATATCGAGCAGAGGCGTTCCCTCCAGAATGTCGACACCCTTGAGATAAAGGATGTTTCCTTCAATCCGTTCCAGCTCCACCACGCTCAGGCCAATGGGGTTGGGGCGACTTTGAAAACGGGTGGCGAAAACCCCGCGCTCGACATCCTGCAGATAGGGTTTGACCAACAGCGGCGCGGGCTCCGCCCGATGGAAATGATAAATGAGATAGAGATGGGAAAAGGCCTCCAGGTCGCGAAGACCCTCGGCGAATTCCGGAAAAACCTCCGCCCGCCCCTGGCATTCCCGGGCATATACCGGCTGAATCGGGGTTTTCTCGGGCTGGAGGTGTTCACTCCGGATTACGCCGATCGGTCGATACTGAATGACCGCCAGTTTCATGCCGCATTTTCCTTTCTCTTGTGCATCGAATTCATTTCCAGTGACTGGAAACATCGGCGCCTTCGGCCTCGACCAGTTTCCCCGCGCGGTACTGTTCCAGCGCTTCCGCCACCGTCGCGGCCTCGCAGTTGTAGACCTTGACCCCCGCCGCCTGCAGCACGCGAAAGGCCTTGGGCCCGCAATGGCCGGTGATGAGCACCTTGGCGCCGGTGCGAGCGACCCGTTCGGCGGCGAGAATCCCTGCGCCGTGGGAGGTTTCCTGGGCTTTCGCATTGTCGATCAGCTTGAAAGCCGCGCTCTCCGAGTTATAAACCAGGTACCCGTCAGCCCGGCCGAAGCGGGGATCGAGCGGTGCCTGAAGATCGTTTCCCGATGTCGTGATAACTATTTTCATCGTTTCCGTCCCTCCTGAAAACCCTTCGCTATAAATCTGAATCCGTGACTTTGACCTGACTTTCAAGGTTCGATGTTGCAGGCAGGCGAGGAGTGAGGAGAGAGGGGGGATAGGCGTCAAGCCACCAACAAAACGAGTTTCTTGATTTTTCTCCTCACTCTCAACCCCTCACTCCTCACGGATTCCGGGATAGCTCATGGGCGCGTTGCGCCGAGGGCCGACGCGGCCATGCCTGCTTGCCGAATGTGGCTTGTCTTTCGATTAGTCCTGGGGTTTTTTGCTTTCCAGGGCCTCAAGCCGTGCCTTGATCCGCGCCAGTTCCGTCCCGAGGGCTTCGGCCCGCCCTTTGAGCGCGGCCTGTTCCGTTTCCGGATCGGCCAGGGGGGCGTTCACCCCGCCGAAGCGGGTCCAGCCCGGTTGACCGGTGGCGCAGAACATATTCCGCCGCCCGTAACCGCCGCCGGCGAAGCCGCGACAGCGGCCGCCCCGGCCCAAGCCGTAACCGGCACCGGTAAACCCCGGAGCCGTATTCCCGGCGCAGTAACCGGCGCCCCGGCCCGTCATCGACCCCATTCCCATCGGTCCCGTTCCATCACCTCTCGGCATGATCCTTCTCCTTTCGTTTGTTGTCTGTTTTTCGTTTATGACCGAACCAGCGAGGTTCCGCACTGGGGACAGGTCTGCTCGACGCAGGGCCGTCCCCGTT
>CALJLX010000471.1 GCA_937982495.1 uncultured Desulfuromonas sp. | reverse complement strand
GAATGGACGACGGCCCTGGCGCGGGGGATCGACACCCTGATCGCCAACTCCATTGAAGGTTACCGGGGAGAGCGCGGCTTCATGCCCCCCCGGGGCGGACATGCGGCACTGACCGATGCCGAGGTGACCGCCGCCGTCCATTACATGATCAGCAACATCCGCTGATTGTCCGAAGTCCGAATTCACCGGAAATTGGGCAAAGGAGAAAAATCATGCCGATGAATACGAACCATAAACTGATCCCTCTTTTCCTCGCTCTCACAGTTATCGTCATTCCCGCCAGCCCTTCCGTCGCCGGCCGTTTCGAAAGTGGGTACGGTTACGCGACGCGGGATGATTCCTGGACCGAGCGTATGCCGAGGGGAAACGATCGCGACGACCTGCGCTATCTGGAAGAGCGGGAGTACGAGCGCCGCTATCGCGAACGGGACGACAGCGACAGCCGCCGCGAACTGAGGCAGAACGAGGAGGAATACCGCGAACGTGACCACGAGCGGGAGCGGCTGCGGGAGCGATTTCCCGAGGACCGCCGCGGTTATGACGACCGCTACGAAAATCGCGGCGATGACGAGCGCCGGGATCGCGACAGCCGGGAAACTCCTGATCGCGACGAGAACCGCTACGAGAATCGCCAAGGGCGCGGCTATGACGACGATGAAATGAGCCCGGCGGCGCGGGAGCGGGAATGGCAACGCAAGCTCGAACAGGAGCAGAGAGAGCTTGGCCGGGGTTCGGAACAGGGGCAAAGTCAGCGTGAGGAACAACGGCGCAAATGGTGGAACTTCTGGGATTGATCCGCCGCGCGAAAAAGATTTCCAGGCCAAATCCCCCGCGCACCTCTTGCTCCGGCAGGGGTCTGCGAAGCTTCTCCTTCTGAATAGAACGATTTCATGACGAGCGACCAGATCACCATCTTTGCCATTCTCGGCCTGACCCTGGCGCTCTTTATCTGGAACCGCTGGCGTTACGACATCGTCGCGCTGCTCGCCCTGCTCGCCGTGGCGGGCTTCGGCCTGGTGCCGAGCGAACGAATCTTCATCGGCTTCGGTCATCCGGCGGTGGTCACGGTGATGGCGGTCCTGGTCCTCAGTCGCGGACTCTTTCTCGCCGGGGCGGTGGACAACATGGCCCGGGCGCTGGCCCGGGTGGGCCGGCGCCCCAGCATCCAGGTCGCCGCCCTGACCGGGATCGTCGCCCTCAGTTCCGGCATCATGAACAATGTCGGCGCCCTCGCCCTGCTCATGCCCGTCGCCGTCTGGATGTCCCGGCAGAGCGGCCGTTCCCCTTCCCTGCTGCTCATGCCCCTGGCCTTCGGCTCCCTGCTCGGCGGCACCCTGACCATGATCGGCACGCCACCGAACATTATCATCGCTTCCTACCGCGAGCACACCGGCGCCCCCCCCTTCGGCATGTTCGACTTCCTCCCCGTGGGCGGTGCGATTACCCTGGCCGGCGTCGCCTTCATCGCCCTGGTGGGCTGGCGGCTGACCCCGAAACGCATTCGCGAAGGAACGAAAAAGCTCTTCCGTATCAGCGATTATCTCACCGAGGTGCGGGTTCCCGAATCCTCCCGACTGGTCGGTCAGCCCCTGCACAACCTGTTGTCGATCATGGAAAAAGAGGGGGAGGTCGTCGTCACCGGCCTGGTGCGCGGGGAAATCCGCCAGCAGATGCCCTCGATCTACGAGGTTTTGCAGACGGGGGATATCCTGCTGGTCGAGGCCGACTCGGAAAGTCTCAAGAGCCTGATCGATCTGACCGGGCTGGAACTGGCGGAAAGCGGCAAGGAGGAGGGCGAAGGGGAAAAAAGAGGCGGGGATATTCACCTGGTGGAGGCGATCGTCGCCCCCGATTCGACCCTGCTGGGGCGGTCGGCGACCACCCTCAAACTGCGGGAACGCTACGGCATCAATGTGCTGGCCGTGGCCCGGCAGGGAAAACGTCTACCGCGCCGGCTCGGCAAGGTGCGTTTCGTCCCCGGCGACATTCTGCTGGTGCAGGGGCGGGAAGAAAGCCTGCCGGCGACCCTGAGCGAACTCGGCTGCCTGCCCCTGGCGGAGCGGGGACTGCGCCTCGGCAAGCCCCGGCAGGTCTTGCTGGCGGTGGGCATCTTCGGCGGCGCCCTGCTGCTGGTGGCCCTGCACCAGGTCGCGGCGGCTCCGGCACTGATCGGCGGCGCCCTGTTCATGGTCCTGACCCGGGTACTCTCGGCCCGAGAGGCCTACGCCGCCATCGATCTGCCGGTCATCGTCCTGCTCGCGGCCCTCATCCCCCTCGGCGAAGCTCTGGAAACGAGCGGCGGAGCGCGCCTGATCGCCGAGGAGCTGCTGACCTTCGCCCGGGGCGCCTCGCCGACCGCCGCCCTGGCGCTGCTCACGGCCGCCACCATGCTGCTCTCCAACGTCGTCAACAACACCGCCGCCGCGATCCTGACGGCGCCCATCGCCCTCGGCCTGGCCGAAGGGCTGGGCATCTCCGCCGATCCGCTGCTCATGGGGGTCGCCATCGGCGCTTCCTGCGCCTTTCTCACCCCCATCGGCCATCAGTCCAACACCCTGGTCATGGAACCGGGGGGCTACCGTTTCGGCGATTACTGGCGCCTGGGGCTCCCCCTCTCCCTGCTGGTGCTCGCCGTCGCCGTCCCCCTCATCCCCCGCGTCTGGCCCTTTTAGCCGTCACTCCCAACGGCCAACTCCCAACTACCCTTCCTCCTCGCCGTCCGCATCGATCCCATACTTGGCCAATCGATAACGGATGGAACGGAAGGTGATGCCGAGCAGCTCGGCGGCTTTCTTACGCACCCCGCCGGTTTTTTCCAGGGTCTTGAGCAGGATATCCTTTTCAATTTCCCCCAGGTAGGCATCGAGATCCAAACCGGCATCGGGAATCTGCGCCAGGCCGCCGGTCACCACCGGGGACTCGTAGCGCAAATGGGTGGGCAAACAATCGACGGTCAGCTCCTCCGCCGGACCGAGAACCACGCAGCGTTCGATGACATTCTCCAGTTCGCGGATATTTCCGGGCCAATGGTAATCGAGCAGGCGACGCAGGGCCTTCTCCTCGATTTTCATATCCTTGCGCCCGCTGAGCTTTTCGAAAAAATGCTCGATCAAGAGCGGGATGTCGCCGCGCCGCTCGCGCAGCGGGGGGAGGGTAACGCAGATGACGTTGAGCCGGTAATAGAGATCCTCGCGGAAAGTCCCCTTGGACACGGCCTCGGCCAGATCCTTGTTGGTGGCGGTCACCACCCGCACATCGACCTTGATGTCCTTGGTTCCCCCCACCCGGCGGAATTCCCGCTCCTGCAAGACCCGCAGCAATTTGACCTGCATCATCGCCGGCAGTTCGCCGATTTCGTCGAGAAAGAGGGTGCCGCCGTTGGCGACCTCGAAAAGACCCGCTTTCTGCTGCACGGCGCCGGTGAAACTCCCCTTTTCATGGCCGAAAAGTTCGCTTTCCAGCAAATTTTCGGGAATGGCCCCGCAGTTGATGGGAACGATCGGCTTGTCGCGCCGGTCGCTGTTGTAATGGATGGCCCGCGCCACCAGTTCCTTGCCGGTGCCGCTCTCGCCGAAAATCATGACGTTGGCCTTGCTCGCCGCGACCTTCTCGATGAGGTCGTATACCTCCTGCATACCCTTGCTTTTGCCGATCAGGCTGCCGAAGGAATAGCGCTTGCCCAGCTCCTTCTTGAGTTCCTGGTTCTCCCGGCGCAGGCTCCGGCGCTCCAGGGCGTTCTGCACCACCAGGCGAATCTCGTCGTTTTTGAAGGGCTTGATGATGTAGTCGTAGGCGCCGTTCTTCATCGCCTC
>CALJLX010000470.1 GCA_937982495.1 uncultured Desulfuromonas sp. | reverse complement strand
ATCTGATCGAGGAGATCGTCGGCGACATCCAGGACGAATACGATCTCGAAGAGGACGAGTTGGTGGAGGAGTCCCCCGGCGTCGTTTTGGTCGACGGCCGCCTCAATATCGAAGAACTGGAGGATTATTTCGATATCGAAATCCCCCGGGAGAAATTCGATACGGTGGGCGGCTACCTCTTCAATCTTTTCGGCCATGTGCCCCAGGTCGACGAGGAAATCCGCGACGGTGTGCTGCGCATGACGGTGGTGGAATGCGACAACCGCAAGATTCGCAAAGTGCGGGTGCGCCGCGCCGAACCGGAGGAGACCGAGGAAGACGCCTTCTGATGAATCTGCTGTCCTGGGGAAAAACGGCCGCCTTGCCCCTGCTTTCGGGGCTGCTCTTGGCGCTGGCCTTTCCGCGCCCGGATCTTTCCTGGCTGGCCTGGTTCGCCCTGGTGCCGCTGCTGACGGTGATGGAACGGCATCCCTTCCGCTCCGGCTTCGTGGCCGGTTGCGCCTTTTTCGGTCTGGTGCTGTACTGGCTGAACATCGTCATGACCACCTACGGCCGGATGCACCCGCTCTTTTCCCTCGTTGCCTATGTCCTGTTGGTGGCCTATCTCGCCCTCTACTTCGGCCTCGCCACCTGGGCAGTCTGCCGCTTCCGGGAACAGCTCGGCCTCTCTTGCCTGTGGACTCTGCCCGTCGTCTGGGTGGTCCTCGAATTCCTGCGCTCCTTTATGCTCACCGGCTTCCCCTGGGCGAGTCTCGGCTATTCCCAGCAGAACCGGGAAGCTCTGCTGCAAGTCGCCGATCTCTTCGGGGTCCACGGCCTCAGCTTTTTGCTGGTCTTCGTCAATGTCCTGGTCTTCCAGCTCTGGCGATGCTTACGACGGAACGGGTCGGAACCCCTTTCACGGTCCGGTCTGGTCGCCGGTTTTTTGCTGGTGGTCGCCGCCCATGCTTACGGCACCTGGCGCCTGGGTCAGTCCGCGGATCCCACCGCGCCGACGCTGGAGGTGGCGCTGATTCAGGGAAACATCGATCAGTCGGTCAAATGGGATCCGGCCTATCAGCAAAAAACCGTCGATATTTATCGGGAGCTCTCCCGGGAGGCGGCTGCCGACGGCCCACCCGACCTCATCGTCTGGCCGGAGAGCGCCACCCCTTTCTATTTTCAGGAGCCCGGTCCGCTTTCCGCCCAGGTGGCCGGGGTGCCCGGCGCCATCGGCGGCCATCTGCTCTTCGGCAGCCCCGCCTACGAGGCGGGATTGGGTTCCTACCGCTACCTGAACAGCGCCTTTCTCCTGTCCCCCGAAGGCGCGGTGCTCGGCCGCAGCGACAAGGTGCATCTTGTCCCCTTCGGCGAATATGTCCCGCTGGGGCGATTTCTCCCCTTTATCGACAAACTGGTTTCGGGGATCGGCGACTTCTCCCCGGGGACGGTCAACCCGCTGCCGCTGAAAGAGGCCAAACTCGGCGTGCTCGTCTGCTTCGAGGGGATCTTCCCCGAGCTGGCGCGGGATTACGCCTTGAGCGGCAGCGGTCTGCTGGTGAACATCACCAACGATGCCTGGTTCGGCCGCTCCTCGGCCCCTTATCAGCACCTGGCCATGACCCGCTTTCGCGCCGTGGAGAATCGTTTGTGGGTGGCACGGGCGGCCAATACCGGGATCTCCGCCCTGATCGATGCGCAAGGCAGGATTGTCGCCCGCTCCGAGCTCTTTACCCCGGCGGTGGTGCGCGGCAAGGTCGTTCTCGGCGGAGAGGCGACCCTCTACCAGCGCCTCGGCGAACTGCCGGCCCTTGGGCTCTGCGCGTTGGCCGGTTACTGGCTGTTTCGCACCCGTCGCCGCTATCCCTGAACCGTCCGGAAGACGGAAGAAATCTTGAGGAACGGCGGGGATCTCGTTATACTCCCCGCCTATTTTAATCGTTAAGCGTTCAAGGAGACCGTGTACATGTTTCGTGATGAAAAAGAGTCCTTGACCCTTCTCCAGGACAAGCTCAACGAGCTGAGGGGGTATCTTTGACGTCGAGGTCAAGGAAGAGCGGGTCGCCGAGCTGGAGGCGGAAATCGCCAAGCCGGAGTTCTGGAACCAGGGCGAACGCACCCAAAATATCCTGAAGGAGCGGAATTCTCTGCAAAAAGTGGTCGGGGATTACCGCAAGGCCTATCGGGAGTTGGAGGATCTGCAGGTTCTTGTCGAATTGGGCGAGGAAGGGCAGGATGAGGCGACTCGTGACGAGGTACGGGAGCTGTTGCCGGTTCTGGAACAGCGGATCGGCCGGATGGAGTTCGCCCGCATGCTCTCCGGAGAGCATGACGCCAATAACGCCATTTTCAGCATCAATGCCGGCGCCGGCGGGACCGAGGCCCAGGATTGGGCGGAGATGCTGCTGCGCATGTATCTGCGTTACTGCGAGCGCAAGGGCTTCAAGACCGAGATTACCGATTACCAGCCCGGCGACGAGGCCGGGGTCAAGGGCGTGACCTTCAATGTCGAGGGGGATTACGCCTACGGTTTCCTGCGCGCGGAAAACGGCATTCACCGTCTGGTGCGGATTTCTCCCTTCGACGCCAACGCCCGTCGACATACCTCCTTCTGCTCGGTCTTCGTCTTTCCCGAGTTGTCGGACGATATTGAAGTGGAGATCAACGACAAGGATCTCAAGGTCGATACTTATCGCTCCAGCGGCGCCGGGGGCCAGCATGTCAACAAGACCGAATCGGCGATCCGCATCACCCACATGCCGACCGGCATCGTCGTCGCCTGCCAGAACGAGCGTTCCCAGCACAAGAACCGGGCGGTGGCCATGAAACAGCTCAAGGCCCGACTGTATGAGTTGGAGGTGCGCAAGAAGGAGGAGGAGTCGGCGGCCATTTCCGGCGAGAAGAAGGAAATCGGCTGGGGTAGCCAGATCCGTTCCTACGTGCTCCACCCCTATCGGCTGGTCAAGGACCATCGCACCGGTTTTGAAGTGGGCAATACCGATGCCGTGCTCGACGGCGATATCGATGCCTTCATCGAAGCTTATTTGCTCAGTCGCAAATAGCCCTGACCGCCCTTCGCGGGCGGGATTGCCCTTGACTTGCCCGGGTGCGGGGTATAATGTAGCCCGCTTG
>CALJLX010000469.1 GCA_937982495.1 uncultured Desulfuromonas sp. | reverse complement strand
CAGATTACCCAGGGGACGCTGTAGAAAGCGCAGGGGCATGATCACCATGCGCAGCAGCAGGGGCTCCCCTCCCGAATCGGCGGGGAGTTCGTCGAAGTAGAGGGGCTCGGCCTGACGCAGGGCGCGCTGGCCGTATTCTTCCTCAAGCTGCTCCAACCGGGGGCGATATTTACGGTAGGGGGAATCGATGCGCAGGGAGCTGCTGCCCATGACGGTGCCGCCGAGCAGGGGGCGCAGGATAACGCAAGCGGCCTGGGAATGGCGATGGATGCTCTTGGCGGCGGTCGTCAGCAGCTCTTTGAACTGCTGGGCGTGAGTCAACTGGCGACCGAGGTCGGAGAGAAAGGCCAGCTGCTCCATGCGCCAGCGATCTTCCGCCTGGATGGCGATGTTGCGGGCCAGGGTCGCAAGTTCCTCGGCGACGAGGGCGAGAGTACGTAGATCCTGTTCGGTGAGATCGGCGTCGTCGGCGAGAATCAGGACGAGAACGCCAAAATTCTCTTCGCAGCAAAAGACGGGAAGGTACAGGGTCTCGGTCTGTCGCTGGGGCTGACGGGAGATCAGCGCCTGCCCGGGAGCTGAGCCGGCGACTTCCTGGCGGCAGGGGCGAAAGAGCTGGGCGCCGCCGGCATCGATCGATTGCACGAAATAGCGGCCGCCGGAGTCGAGCAGCAGCAAGGTGACGCCATCCACCGGAAAGCAACGCTCCAGAAGCCGAAGGATATCCTTGAAGGCTTGGGGCTGGTCATGAACCGCGCAATGGGCAATGCGGACAACCTTGTAAAGCAGTTCAAAGCCATCGCACTTCATGAACCGTCCTTCCCGGGGGTGCGTCGTCATCTCATAGGGCTCAGCCGATCCGTTCCTGACGTTCCTGCTCGGTTTTGCAGTCGATACACAGGGTGGTCACCGGGCGGGCGCGCAGCCGGGCTTCGCCGATTTCCTCGCCACAGCTGTCGCAGATGCCGAATTCACCGGCATCGATCCGCTCGATGGCTTCCTGGATTTTCATGATAAGCTTGCGCTCGCGATCGCGAATGCGCAGCTCGAAGTTACGATCCGATTCCAGGGAAGCGCGGTCGGTGGGATCGGGGAAATTGGTCTTTTCGTCCGTCATCTCCGACACGGTTTTATCGGCTTCCCGCAGCAGACCGTCGATCTGGGATTGCAGGAGCTGCCGGAACTCTTCGAGTTTTTCCTTGTTCATGCAAGGGTCTCCTTGGCTTTTGTTTATCCCGGCATATTAGGTTAATCAGCCCCTAAAGTCAATCCGGATCGCCGCCCGAGAAGCGCGCAGTCGCCGAGAAAACCGGCGTTCAGTACTTTCCCTGAAACTGCACATAGAGGATAAAGGCCAGCAGGGCGACCGCCAGCCAGCAGGAGATGATGTCGGTGGTCTTTACCGGCGGCGCCTGGGCCATAGCGCGGGTCTCGTCGCTGATCGCCGACGGCGACACCCGGGCCAGCAGCGCGCGAACCAGTTGCGGAAAGTCGGCGTAGGCGTTGGAGAGGATGACGAATTCCTCGCCGACACACAGGGTCAGGAAAGCCCGTTTGCGCACCAGGACCGTCTCGACCGCAGTCATTTCGGCAAAGGACAGATGCTTGCTGCGCAGAAACTTGTGGACGGTGATCCCTTCGTCCGTAATGATCGCCCGACGAAAGACGCTCTCCACAAAGAAAGCGGTCACCGGCAGCAACATGAAGCCGAGAATCAGGGCCTTGGCCAGGGGCTGCCCCTGGACCAGCACCGTAACCAGCAGCGCCAGGGAGAGGACAAGCAGCAGACCAAGGGGCAGCAGAAATGTCCGGCGGATATGAAAGGTCTGTTCTTGGGGCACGATAGAAACTCCCGGTCGCTCACGCGGCCTGTCGGTTAGTCGTTACGAATAAAGGAACCGCTCTTGCCGCCATGTTTTTCCATCAGGCGGATCTCGCCGATGACCATGGCCTTATCCACGGCCTTGCACATGTCGTAAACGCACAGGGCCGTGGCGGCGACGGCGGTCAGGGCTTCCATTTCCACCCCGGTCTGGCCGGCGACCTTGACCGTCGCCTCGATTTCGAGACGCCCTTGGCCGGGATGGGGGAAAAATTCGATGGCCGCCGAGGTGAGCAGCAGCGGATGGCAGAGGGGAATCAACTCGGGCGTCTTCTTCGCCGCCATGATCCCGGCGATGCGGGCCACGGCCAGGACATCGCCCTTCTCGAAACCCCGGTCGAGAATCCGGGTCAGGGTCGCCTCCTCCATGCGCACCTCTCCCCGGGCCACGGCGACGCGGCGGGTCGGCGCCTTTTCTCCCACCTCGACCATGATCGCCTTGCCCTCGGCGTCGAAGTGAGTGAATTGATTATCGCTCAAGAGAACCTCCGGAAAAGCGGTGATTAGTTGTCAGTGATTGGTGATTGGT
>CALJLX010000468.1 GCA_937982495.1 uncultured Desulfuromonas sp. | reverse complement strand
CGTGATTTTAAATATTTAGACAGATTTCGGTGCGACGAAACATGTAATCAATTCATGGGGATCTTGTCAATATGAAATATTGTTTTAATTTATCAAACATGCCAGCGGCAACTAAATCGCAATTACCTGCTTCGGCGGATCTATCACCAAAATCCCTTGCCCGGGCACATCGAACATGCTAACTATTTTCCCGTCAAGCGAATGACGCCCCCTCTCGGAGTATCGCCATGAAAGAGCAGCGCCCGCGCATTCTGGTCATCGATGACGAGGAACCCAACCGCGAAGCCCTCTCGCTGCTGCTGAAAAGCGCGAACTACCAGGTCGCCGCGGCCGGCACCGGGGAGGAGGCCCTGGCCCTGCTGCGCCAAGCCCCCTTCGAGGTCGTCGTCACCGATCTCTTCCTCCCCGACATCAACGGCATCGACATCCTCACGCGGGTCAAAAGCGACGCCCCCCAGACCAGCGTCATCGTCATCACCGGCCAGGCCTCGGCGGAAACCGCCGTCCAGGCCATGAAGGAGGGGGCGCTCGACTACATCACCAAGCCTTTCAATTTCGAGGAATTGAAAATCCAGATCGCCAAGGCCCTGGAGAAGAGCGCCCTGGTAGCGGAAAATATCTACCTGCGCCAGCAACTGCGGGGCAAATACAAATTCGACAACATCATCGGCAACAGCGCCGCCATGCAGCAGGTTTTCGCTCGGATGGAGCGCATCGTGCAGACCGATTCGACCATCCTCATCCTCGGCGAATCGGGGACCGGCAAGGAACTGGTGGCCAAGGCCATCCACTACAACGGCCCGCGCAAGGACAAGCCCTTCATCGCCATCAACTGCGGGGCGATTCCCGCCGAACTGCTGGAAAGCGAACTCTTCGGCCATGCCCGCGGCGCCTTCACCGGCGCCGTCGCCGACAAACCGGGCAAGTTCGAACAGGCCCATAACGGCACCCTCTTTCTCGACGAGATCGGCACCATGCCCGCGCACTTGCAGATGAAGCTGCTGCGCGTACTCCAGGATCAGGTTGTCGAGAGGGTCGGTTCCGACAAAAGGCTCAAACTCAACATCCGTTTGATTTCCGCCACCAACGCCGATCTGGAAGAGGAAGTCGGAAAAGGCCAGTTCCGCGAGGATCTCTACTACCGGCTCAACGTCATCCCCATCCACCTCCCGCCGGTGCGGGAACGGCGGGAAGACATTCCGCTTTTGGCCCATCACTTTCTGCGCAAATACTGCCGGGAAATGAACCGGACGCTGATGACCATCGCCGACGGAGCCATGGGTCGCTTGCAGGATTACGACTGGCCGGGGAACGTGCGCGAACTGGAGAACATCATCGAACGGACCGTCGCCCTGACCGCCGGCGACCATATCGAAATCCGCGACCTGCCGGCGAACATCGCCCGCCTTGACGCGCCGACGAACCTCTTCGATCCCGGCTGTCCGCGCATTCCGGCGGAGGGACTCGACCTCGGGACGACGTTGGAAAGGATCGAAAAAACGCTGATTGAACAGGCGCTGGAGATGGGCAAAGGGGTGAAGGCGCGGGCGGCGGCCCTGCTCGGCCTCAACCGCACCACCTTGGTGGAAAAGATCAAGCGTCTCAAACTCGAAGGCTGACCGGCCTTATGTTCAAG
>CALJLX010000467.1 GCA_937982495.1 uncultured Desulfuromonas sp. | reverse complement strand
ACAACAAGAGCAGTACGAGCAGGATCGGCAGGAATCGAAGCATCATGTCATCCTAAAAATTTTACGGCTATCCTACGATGGCACTTCCAGTCGCCTCGAATCACGGGCGCCAAGGAAGCTGACCGGCCTGGCGGCACGGCATCGCGACTTGTCAGTTTCAGCGGCGCGAAATACAACCGACGAGAAAATAAGCGACACTTTAACCATAAAAGCCACACAAGGCAAGCTTTTTTGCAACACCACTGTGTTGTTTTTACCACAGGAGGTTTTCATGAAAATCGACCCGAGGGAACATGCTCTCTCGCCTTCCACAAAAAATATTCGAAATAATTGAAGAATTTATCTTCCCGGCGGTTTTACAGCCAAACCTAGAGTCCATCAGGATCGGGACAATAACCTTGGTCCGATCTCTCATTCCGACGACCCTCTGGAGGTTGTGACGTAAGGATACGAAAGACGCGAAGAGGGGGCTTCCCTTCGCGCTTTCGTGTCTTCACATGAAAAAACGCCTCAGGGTCGCGGCGGCGCGATTCCCCGGGGCAGGAGCAGCCAGAACCGCCCCTTCTGCTTCATCCGGCCCGCCTGGGATCCCGCCTCGTCCCCCATCCCCCAGAAGAAATCGCCGCGGATCTTCCCCTTGATCGCCCCCCCGGTATCCTGCGCAAGCATCAGTCGCTGCAGCGGCTCGCTGCTCGACGGCCAGGTGGTATCGAGAAAAACCGGCGCGCCCAGGGGGATCGTTTTCGGATCGACCGCCAGGCTGCGACCCGGGGTAAGCGGCACGCCGAGGGCACCGGGAGGGCTTTCCAGGGGACCGGGGCGTTCGACAAAAAAGACGTAGCTGGGGTTCTCGGCCAGCAGGGTCTTCACCTGCTCGGGGTTTTGCCGCGCCCAGGTTTTAATATTCTGCATGGACATCTGCTCGCGGGTCATGGCGCCGCGCTCGATGAGCAGCTTGCCGATGGAACGGTAGGGATGGCCGTTCTGGTCGCCGTAGTTGACCATGACCCGCTCGCCGTTCTCCAGCAGGATGCGTCCGGACCCCTGGATATGGAGGAAGAAGAGTTCCACCGGATCGGCGACAAAGAAGAGGATTTTCGCGGCGGGACGTCCCTGGCCGTCGTCGATGTCGCCCCGCGTCCAGTAAGGCACCACCTTGCGCCCCTCCAGGCGGCCACGCAGCCGGTAATCCTTCAGTTCGGGATAGATTTCCCGCAGATCGACGACCAGCAGATCGTCGGGGACGCCGTAGAGGGGATAGGGGTACTTCGGCGAGGGAACCCGGCTGCCGCGCACATCGGGAACGTAATAGCCGGTGATGGTGCCGGTCTCGCTCCCCTCGGCGTCCCGTACCTGCCAGGGGACGAAACGGTTTTCAAAAAACCGCCGCAGGGTCTCGCGATCCGCCCCTTCAAGGGTGACGGCTTCGGCACAGACGGTTTCCCAGCCATCCCGGTTTTTCAGAACACGGCAACTCTTCAGCAGCGGATCGAGGGCCTGCGCCGGATCATCCCGCTCCCAGCCGGCGATGTTTTCCCAGGAAACCATCGTGAAGGTTTCGACCGGAGGCACCTCGGACGGCACTTCCACCGGTGGCGGAACCTCGACCGGCGGCGGCGCGACCGGGGGGGGAGGAGGAGCCACGACCGGCGGAGCGGCGCAGCCCGCAAGGAGCAGCAGAAGCCAGAAGATACGGCCGGAGAGGAAGAAACGAAAACCCGTGCTGTTCATGGTGAAATAGAGGCCCTTTCCCGAATGGAAGATATTCGGCGGAACCCCCATGGCGTTCCGCCGAGCGAAATTTTTCCCTTAACTTTAGTGCGCGGCGTGCCGATTAGAAACACAAACCATTCACGGGTCGCGCCCAACCAGGAAGGCGAAGCGCCCCCACCTCAACCTCATGACTCGGCCAGGGAGGGCTCGAATTATGAAAATCACCGAATCCGCCGTCCAGTTTCAAGCCGCCCACACCCGCCTCGAACACCGGCAACGCCGGGAAACCCTCACCTACTGGCAGGATCCCCCCGCCCCGCGTCAAAAAGAACCGGCCATCAGCCAAGCCGGCAAGGAGGCCCTGGCAACGGCCGGTCCAACAAAGCAAGGGGCCGCCATCGCCGAACCGCCGGAGGAAACCCTCGGCACCGACGATCCCAAACTGGCCGTTCTGCTGCTGCTTATCGAAAAGCTGACCGGCCGCCGGATCAAGTTATACCGCCCGGCTTCGGGGAATTGCCCGGGCGATTGCCCCAAATCCCTCGCAGGCCAGGAACAGCAGAGGACGAACGGGGAGCCCTCGCCGCAAAATGATCGGCTCGGCTGGGGCATGATCTACGAGAGCCGTCAGAGCCATTACGAAGCGGAGCGAACCTCTTTTTCCGCCGCCGGGCTGATCCGCACGGCGGATGGCCGGGAAATCGCCTTCAGCGCCGAGTTGAGCATGAGCCGGGAATTTTACAGCGAGACTCACCTGACCGTGCGCTCCGGGGATGCCCTGAAAGACCCATTGGTCATCAACTTCAACGGCACCGCCGCGCAACTGACCGATACCCGCTTCGCCTTCGACCTCGACCTCGACGGCAACCGGGATCAGATCGCCTTTTTGCGGGAAGGAAGCGGCTTTCTCGCTTTGGACGGAAATGGCGACGGGAAGATCAACGACGGAAGCGAACTCTTCGGGGCGCGCAGTGGCGACGGTTTCGCGGAACTGGCGGAATTCGACGGGGATGCCAACCAGTGGATCGACGAACAGGATCCCGTTTACGAACGGTTGCGCATCTGGAGTCGCGACGCCGAGGGGAAGGACCAGCTATTGGCTCTGGGCCTTGCGGGTGTCGGCGCCATCTACCTGGGACGGGTCGAAACCCCCTTCGAGCTGAACAATGCCGCCAACGAACAGCAGGGCGCGGTGCGCTCCAGCGGCGTCTATCTCAATGAGGACGGCACTCCCGGCACGATCCAGCAGATCGACCTGGTGATCTGAACACCTGCCGTTCCCGGCGACCGGATGTTGCCCCAGTCCTCAGTCGTTCTGCAGGTCGTGCTTCTTCATCAGATCGTAGAAGGTTGGACGGCTGATGCCGAGTTCATCCGAAGCCTTGGCGACATTGCCGCCGTGCCGCTTCAGGGCCGCGACCAGCATCTCCCGCTCCAGCCGCTCCCGGGCTTCCTTGAGGGTCGGCGGGGCGTCCCCGGGATCGTGGGAACGGCCGTTGCCGCCGAAGCCGAGATCGGCCGCCGACAGCAGCGGGGAGTCGGCCATGAGAATCGCCCGTTTGATCTTGTTTTCCAGCTCGCGCACATTGCCCGGCCAGGCGTAGGCGCGCATGGCGGCTTCGGCGGCGGGGCCGAAGCCCTTGATCTTCTTGCCGAAATCGTTGACGTAACGGCTCAGGAAGAGATTCGCCAACAGCCGGATATCCTCTCCTCGTTCCCGCAGCGGGGGCAGCCGGAGAGAGATCACCCCGATGCGATAGTAGAGATCCTCGCGAAAACGTCCCTCGCGGATGGCCTTTTCGATGTCGACATTGGTGGCGGCGACGATGCGGGTGTTGATTTCGATGTCCTCCCGCCCGCCGACCCGCTGGATGGTCTTTTCCTGAAGGAAGCGCAGCAGCTTGACTTGCAGGGGCAGGGGCAGCTCACCGATCTCGTCGAGAAAGAGGGTGCCGCCGTGGGCGAACTCCACCTTCCCCTGCACCCGGTTCGCGGCGCCGGTGAAGGCCCCTTTTTCGTGACCGAAGAGTTCCGCCTCCAACAGATTTTCAGGGATGGCACCGCAGTTGATGGGGATGAAAGGGCCGTTCTTGCGCAGACTCTGGACATGAATAGCCCGTGCCACCAACTCCTTGCCGGTGCCGTTTTCTCCCAGTACCAGTACCGGGATGTCCGCCGAAGCAATCTTGCGAATGGTGGTGAAGATCTCCTCCATCTCCGGGCATTGGCCGAAGATGCCGTGCATTCCCCCCTGGTGCCGCAGTGAAGCGGTCTGCAACTGCCGATTTTCCTTTTCCAGGGCGGCGAGGTGAAAGGCGCGATCGAGAATGATCTTCAGTTCGGCCAGATCGATGGGCTTGCGGTAAAAATCATAGGCGCCCAAGCTTACCGCCGTCAGCGCATTGGCGCGATCTTCGTTGCCGGAAAGGACGATGACCTTGGTTTCGGGCTGACGCCCGAGCACCAGTTCCAGGCAGCGCAGCCCCTCGGTCGCGCCGTCGGCGTCGGGGGGCAGACCGAGATCGAGGGTCATGACACTGGGCCGATGCGCCTCGAACAGGCGCAGCGCCTCGTTCACGTCCTCGGCGAGCAATACCTCGAAATGCTTGGCCAGCCCCCATTTGAGCTGCTTGCGAATCTCCGCGCTGTCGTCCACGATCAGCAGTTTTTCCACCCGTCCTCCTGATTGAAACATTCCCGAAACATCAACCTGCCGATCCCTCTTCGGTCGGCAGCCATAGGGTAAACTCCGCCCCCTCACCCAGCGTGCTGCGCACCTCGATGCGGCCGCCGTGCCCCTCGACGACCTGGCGGCATTGATAAAGGCCGATACCCATCCCCTTCTTCTTGGTCGTCTCGAAGGGCCGGAAGAGCCGGGTGCGGATAAATTCTTCGCTCATGCCGCAGCCCTGATCGACCACCCGCAAGAAAGCCTGCCCGGCGCGACCCACCTCGACCCGGGGAGGTTGCCCGGCGGCGGCTTCGCGGGCATTGTGCAGCAGGTTGACCACCACCTTGCGCAACTCCGCCGCATCCC
>CALJLX010000466.1 GCA_937982495.1 uncultured Desulfuromonas sp. | reverse complement strand
ACACCCAGATCCACGAGGTGATGCACGAGTTCGCCTTCGCCTGGGAATACGCCGGCTGGCGCCCGGGCATGCCCCGCGCCCCCTTCGTCAGCCCGGTTCGCGCCGCCCGCTGATCGACACCGACCCTTCGCGATAACGACACCGGCCTCCGCTCTCCATCGAGCGGGGGCCGGACTTTTTCGGGGTTATGTCGTCACCGCGCCGCGTTCTCCCCGGCGGGATCCGGACTCATGCCGGAATCCATTGAAGCACACCGACAACAGCGGATTCCGTCATGTTAGAGTGTGTAGGGCTCGATAAAAAGTGCCGAGATTTCCATATTTTTAAGCGATTGCAATAATCCCCTAACAATTCCATGGCAAACTTGATCGGAGTTTTGCCGGAAAAACCGGGTGAGTCTTCGTCCCGGCAGGATCATGGCCGACGGACGCAACCCGCGCTGACTCAAGCCCAAGGACGCGGCATGGAATATCTGCTTTCGGAAAAACTGTCGCCGGCGTCCCTGCTGGATTCCCTGCGCGGGTTCGCCCCCTGCAAGGCGGAGCATCCCCGGGAAGGGCGCCTGCGCTTTTTCGACAGCTTCGACCGGCGTCTTTTTCGGCAGGGTCTGATTCTGGAGGAAGAGACACAAGACGGGAGTCCGTTTCTACAGCTGCGTCGCCTCGGCACCGGCTCGGTCCTCGGCTCGGCCTCTGGCCGGGTTCCCGATTTCGCCGAAGATCTGCCGCCGGGGGGGCTCCGCGACACCCTCACAGATATTCTGGAGAATCGTCGATTTTTCCCCCTCGCCGAGGTTCGAGGTCTTTTCCAGCGCGTTTCCCTGCTGGATGACCAGGAGAAGACGGTGGCGCGCCTGACCGTCCTGGACCGGCTCGTCGGCGCCGCTGAGGAAGGTTCGGATTGGCGGCTCCCCTCCCGGCTGCGCAGCGAGCCGGTTCGCGGCTATGACCGGGAGCTACGCAAACTCGACCGTTTTTTGCGAAACGGGCTCGGCCTGGAAACGGCGCCCGAGCATCCCTGGCACAGTCTCATGGGAGGAGCCGGGTGTTCCCCCGGGGATTACTCCGCAAAGCCGGACTTCCGCTTTACCCCCGCGCAACCGGCCGGAGAGGCCGTTCGCGCGATCCTCGCGCAGCTGCTCGACACCCTGGAGCGCAATCTGGAGGGCACCATCCGGGATCTCGACAGCGAATTCCTGCACGATTTCCGGGTCGCGATCCGGCGCACCCGGGCCGCGCTCGGCCAACTCAAGGATCTGCTGCCGACGACGGTGACGGCACGTTTTCGTCCCGAATTCGCCTGGCTCGGCACGATCACCACGCCGGTGCGCGATCTCGACGTGCATCTGCTCGGATTCGACGGCTACCGCAACCTCCTGCCCCCGGAACCGTCAGTCGATCTCGCGCCCCTGCGCGAACGGCTCCTTGTCCACCAGCGAAGGGCCCAGCGGCAACTGGCCGAGGAACTGGCGTCGCCGCGCTTCCGAAAACTGCTCGCCGATTGGCGCGCCTGGCTCGCAACGCCGCCGGGCGCCGATTCTCCCTGGCCGGAGTCGGCCGCACTCCCCGTGGCGAAGGCGGCGAACGCCCATATTCGCCGGATTCTCCGCCGTGTCCTGCGCGAAGGCGCCGCCATCGACGACGGCTCCCCCCCGGCAGATCTTCACGAACTGCGCAAGACCTGTAAAAAACTCCGCTATCTTCTGGAGTTTTTCCAAAGTCTTTATCCCCGTGATAAAATTTCGCCGCTGATCAAGGCGCTGAAGGAGCTGCAGGAAAATCTCGGCGAATTTCAGGATCTCGAAGTGCATGCCCAGGCCTTGCGCGCCTTCGGAATGATGCCGGAAGCGGAGCCGCCCCTGCCGCCGGAAACCCTGCTCGCCATCGGGCAACTCAGCGAACGGCTACGGCAACGCCAGCGGCAGGTTCGCGCGGAATTCGCCGTCCGTTTCGCCGCCTTCGCCGCGTCGGAGAACCTTCGCCTGGTTCACGACCTCTTCGGGAGAAAGCCTTGAAACCATGAAAATCCTCGCGACCTACAATATCAAAGGGGGGGTGGGCAAGACCGCCGCCGCCGTCAATCTCGCCTACCTGGCGGCGCGGGACGGCGCCCGGACCCTGGTCTGGGATCTCGATCCCCAGGGGGCGGCGACCTTCTACTTCCGCATCAAGCCCAAGGTCAAGGGCGGCGGCGAAAAGCTGCTCGGCGGCAAGAACGGCCTGGAATCCGCGATCAAAGGGACCGACTATCCGCGGCTCGACCTGTTGCCGGCCGACTTTTCCTACCGCCATCTCGACATCCTCCTCGACGGCGAAAAGAAGCCGACCAAACGCTTCAAGAAACTCCTCGCGCCCCTGGCCGCTTCCTACGATTACCTCTTTCTCGACTGTCCCCCCAGTATTTCCCTGGTTTCCGAGGCGGTCTTCGGCGCCGCCGAAATCCTGCTGGTGCCGATCATCCCCACGCCCCTGTCCCTGCGCACCCTCGAACAGATCTACGCTTTCGAACAGGATGAGGGATTGAACGATCTGAAAATCCTCCCCTTTTTCTCCATGGTCGACCGGCGCAAAAGCCTGCATCGGGAGATTGTCGAGAGCCTGCCCCAGCAACGCCCCGAAGTGCTGGAAACGGAAATCCCCTACGCCAGCGAGGTGGAACAGATGGGCATTCGCCGCCTGCCCCTGGCCGCCTACTCCCCCCACAGCCGCGCCGCCCTCGCTTTCGCCGAACTCTGGCGGGAAATCCAAGACCAGTTGGGCGCGTGACCTCCGGTTCTTCCGACCTTTCCCAAGCGCCATAATGCCGGCTCGTAAAGAGCCGGCCAAGCTTCGTGCCGATTTGTCGTTGGCGGGAGGCTGGAAAACGTTCCGCGCAAGTCGTAAAAAAAGAGGCCGGTGACGGGGGAGGCATCCCGTTACCGGCCGATGGGTGGAACAAGAGGGAGGTATGAAGAGGGAGTCTTCATGGGTATCGCCGAGCCGCCTGCCACAACAGCCCGTCGATAGTTGAAGGATAGCGAAAGAGGCCGGCGGCCGCCACGTTGCAACCCGTAAAATTGGCGGCGGACAGAAGCATTACCCGGCTGTGCGAATGCACGGATGAATGATTCGGTTGCGCCGAGGGGAAGAGGATGCGGCTTCCTTCAGCCGTCCCCAGGAGAATCGGCTCGGAAATGCCGATTTTTCCGTTTTAGCTTTCCGGCAAGGGGGTAAACTCGGTTTCCCCGGGAATTGAAGGGAAGAGCCCTGCTTTCCAGGCGGTTTTGGCTCTTTCGATAAGATCCTTGCGGGTGGCGACCAGGTTCCACCAGACGGTTCTTTTGCCCAAAGGTTTTCCGCCGATGACCACTAGGCGGCTGTCCTCGACGGCGGTCAGTTCGATGCCCGGATCCGGAGTAAAAGCGGCCATGCAATACTGGGGGATAGCGGTATTTCTTGTCTCGATAAGGCCGGAGACGACGTAAACCGCCCGCTCTTCCACCCTGCCGGGCAGGGCCAGCACCGCCCCTTTTTCAATCCGGGCTTCAAAATAAAGGGTCGGGGAGCAGGTCTTGACGGGGGAACTCACCCCGAACGCCTCGCCGAGCAAGATACGCAAGGCGATGCCGTCTCCGTCGATGGTTGGAAGCTGGTGGGCGTCATAGTGGGAAAATGACGGATTTGTTTCCTCAATTTCTTCGGGAAGGGCGACCCACAACTGTAGGGCGTGGACAACCTGCCCCGACTCACGCAGGGCAGGTGGCGTCCGCTCCGAATGGACAATGCCGCGTCCAGCCGTCATCCAATTGATTTCCGCGGGCCGAATCGGCTGTACGTTGCCGAGGTTGTCCCGATGGAGAATTTCCCCCTCGAAGAGGTAGGTGACGGTGGCCAGGCCGATATGCGGGTGGGGACGGACATCGATTCCGGTGCCGGGCGGAAAATAGGTCGGACCAAGGTGGTCGAAAAAGACGAAAGGACCCAGGGATTTTAATGTATCGGCGGGCAGTAGTCGGCGAACGGCAACGCCGCCCAGATCTTTTTCCAGGGCGGGGATGATGGCGCGAATGGCCGAGCAAGGGCCGCCATTTCCGGTTTCGCGGTGGGGACCGTGATTAAATACGTCGCTCATAAAGTGCTCCTTACCGAAAATGGTTTTGAAAAATATATCATAATTTCAAGCAGATGAATTTTGATCCTGGTCGTTGTCAAGAAATGCCGAAAGTTCTCACCGTCTTGGTTTTTCCTCGACACGATTTTGAACATCAGGCTACTATTCAGTCGGAAATCAGGATTTTTCAGGCGGAGATTTCGTTGCGGGAGGCGACAAGGTGAAGATCACCGGGTGCTTGCGACGGCTCGGCGGTAAACTGTTTCAGGAGAAGCGGCATGATCAAGGCTAGCGGCCAGCGTAAGACGAAGCAGGAGTGCGATGATTTGCCCGTGGAGGCTCCGATGTCGTCGGAGTTTTCCCCGATGGCATCGGCCAAGTCCGACAAACCTTCCTGTTGAGGACCGCCTGACTCCGCCGGTGGCGGGGTTGTCAGTGAACGGGTTCCGGGCTTTATCGCTTGGCTGGATACCCCGGTCGGCCGAGTGCCGCGCCTAGCGAGTGCCCTGACCTGGAAGGATCGTTTCGGGGGGTACAAGGCCCGCTGGGGGATCGGCAGGATGAGCTACATCGTTCCGCCCGGTCTTTATGCCTTGGGAACGCCCGGCCCCGAATCGCCGGTGGTCGTGACCGCCAACTACAAGATGACCTATGACACCGTGCGCCGAGCTCTGAAGGGATACGACGCATGGATGCTGGTTTTGGAAACTTACGGCATCAACGTCTGGTGCGCTGCGGGGAAAGGGAGTTTTGGCACGGAGGAACTGGTGCGGCGGGTTCTCGCTTCCGAGCTCGCCAAGGTGGTCGGTCACCGGCGCCTGATCCTGCCGATTCTTGGCGCCCCCGGGGTCGCCGCGCACCAGGTATTTCGCCAGTGTGGTTTCTCGGTCACTTATGCCACGATCTATGCCGATGATTTGCCGGGGTTTTTGGACAACGGCAGGGTGGCCACGCCCGCCATGCGAGAGTTGAGGTTTTCCCTGCGGGAGCGCTTGGTGTTGATCCCCGTCGAGATCGTGCTGGAACTCAAGACATTGGCCTGGGTCTCGGCCGTCGTTTTCACGGCCTGCGCCCTGGCGGGCGGGGTCCCCTTCGCGTTGCTCGGCCTTGGCGCCTACTTGGGCGCGGCGTTGGGCGGGATTGTCGCGGTACCGCTGCTGTTGCCCTGGCTGCCGACCAGAAGCTTCGCCGTCAAAGGTGCGATCGTTGGTTTACTCTGGACCCTGGGGTATGTTTTCCTGACGGGCGGGTACGGGTCACCCATGACGACTGCGGCCGCCTGTCTGCTCCTGACGCCGGTGAGCGCCTATCACGGCCTCAATTTTACAGGCTGTACCCCTTATACGTCCCGCTCCGGCGTCAAGAAGGAAATGCGGATCGGTATCCCCGTTATGGGGATCTCGATCATGATGGGATTGCTTGCTTTTGCCCTGAGTCCCTTCACTGGCTTCTGAGGTGGTTTTGAACGGCTACCGCTACCTGGAAAATGTTGTCAGCCTGACCCTTGACCCATCGGCCTGCATCGGCTGTGGCCGATGCGTGGAAGTTTGTCCGCATCATGTTTTCATCCTCGATGACAGCAAGGCCGTGGTGGCGGATCGGGATCTGTGCATGGAATGCGGGGCCTGCTCCAGCAACTGCCCGGTCGATGCCATCGCCGTCGATGCCGGAGTCGGGTGCGCGATAGGCATTTTTAATGATTGGTTACATGCGCGCAAGACATCGAAGCGCGGTTGCCCATGACGGCGCTTTTTGCCGGAGCCGTTTAAAGCCGGGTAAAAGCTTTTTTTGATAGGGATGAGTCATGAAGGTCGGCTTTTGGGCTTCGATCAGAAAACACCTGGTTTTGATTGTGCTGGTGGCGGTTCTCCCGGCGCTGGCCATCATCCTTTTTTGTGGCCTCGATCAGCGGCAACAGGCGATCGAAACGGCCGAACGGGAAATCCGGCTGCTGGCGCGGAACATCAGCGAGGCTCAGATCGGACAACTCGAAGCGGTGCGGCAGACCCTCGCCACCCTGGCGCAAGTTCCCGCCGTGCAGAATCTCGATCCCGAGGCCAGTAGCGAGTTCTTTCGTCTGGTGGCTGAACGGATGCCGGGCATCCACAATGTCGCGGCGGCCCATGTCGATGGCGAGGTGTTCGCTTCGGCCAGGCCCTTTAGCGGAACTTCCCTGGCGGATCGCAAGCACTTTCGCGAAGCCCTGTCACATGAGGATTTCGCCGCCGGGGAATATCTGCTGACCCGGA
>CALJLX010000465.1 GCA_937982495.1 uncultured Desulfuromonas sp. | reverse complement strand
AAGGGGCTGGTCGATGTCCAGGGCGATACCGGAATTCGCGGGCGCCTGGTGGACGCCGAAGGGCGTCCGGTCCCCGGCGGTTTCGCCACGGCCTATGGCGACGGCGAGATGCGTCGCCTGCCCGATCATGCCTCGACCCTCTCCGATGAAAACGGCAACTTCACCCTCTATCTTCCCGATGCGGGCACCTATTACCTCGGGGCGCGCATCCATGCCTGGGATATGCCCCGTCCCGGCGAGCCCCACGGACGACTGGGCGGCGATACGCCGACGCCGATCACGGTGGAAAAGGGGGCTTTCGTCGAGGATATCGTCATCGAAATGCATCCTTTTGCCGGCGAATACCAGGCGGGCAAGAGTCGCCGCCCTCTCTAAATATTCTTCGCCGGTCTTCGCGATAGAAGACGGTAACCAGGCGTGACGGCTCCATCGGGCGATTTCCGGTGGGGCCGTTGGCGTTTGCTCCGTGGCGGAAACAGGAATGAATCTTGCTTTTATCGTTGGTTTGCTTTTCGACCGGATCGATCCTGGGGGGGGAGCGGGTTTGATCGACCGTCTATAATAAGTATTCCCGCCGCCCAGGCCGGGATTAACCGTTGCCCGTGCCCTTCGAAAAGTGCTATTTTTACGGGAAATGGCGGTTGTGACAATTCCTGGGGGGACGGAAACGCCCGCTCCCGGCGCCCGCTCCGTTCTTTCGCCACCATGACAAGAGAGAGAGTCGCGATGTCCACTTCGACGAGTCTGCGCTGGAAAATCCTCTTTGCCCTGATCGGCCTTTCCGTCGTGCCGATGATGATCGCCCTGCTCATTCTGCTAAGCTCGGTGTCTCGGCAGTTTGACCGAACCCTGGAGCAGCGGGCAGATGAACTGGCGGGGTTCGTGCGCAACACCATCACCTACTCGGAGAACGAAGCCTCCAACTACGTGCGGCTGACCAGCCAGACCCCGGACCTGGTCAACTCCATCTATTTCGCCAGTTCTCCCGAGGAAATGCTCGACATCGGCACGGTCATCGAAAATGCCCAGCAGGTGTTCCATTTCGACCTGCTGCAGGTGCTCAATGCCGAAGGCGACCTGTTGCGCAGCAGTGTGCATGAACATCACCAGGGGTTGGAGGTTGAGCCGCTCAGGGATCATCTCTTGGTTCAGGCGGCGTTGGCCAACCGTGGGGCCAAGGGCATCGACCAGATCGCCGGCCATCCCGCTATCGTTACTATTTCCCCCATCACTTTTCATAACAACCCCATCGGCTATCTCCTCGGCGCGGTCTTCCTTGATGATGATTACGCCAAGAAGATCAAGGGGATCGCCGGTTCGGATCTGGCCTTCTACAGCCGCTCGGGGCAGGTAACGACCTCCCTCGACGAATTGCGCGGCCTGCGCCCCGAGGATTACCAGGGGCGCGAGAGCTGGTCGGCGACGCTTGGAGAAACTCCGTACAGCATCCATCATTTCCCCCTCAGCGAAGAGGGGGAGGGCATGGTCCTGGCCCTCGACCGATCGGAAATGGTGGCGGCCCGGCAACAGACGCGGAATCTCTTTCTCGCCATCCTCCTCGGAGTCGGCGCCCTGGCGCTGGTCGTCGGTATCGGCATCTCCCGCAGTATCGTCCGTCCCCTTTCGGCGGTGGTCGGCAGTCTGAAGGAAATGGCCGAAGGCGCGGGGGATCTGACCAGCCGCCTGGAGGTTGCCTCGAAGGACGAGGTCGGCGCCCTGGCGGGCAATTTCAACCAGTTTCTCGGGCGCTTGCAGGAGATGGTGCGGCGCCTGCAGGTGGTGCGCGTCGACTTGGGCGGGGCCGCCCAGCGCATCCGGGGGTCGGCGGGACAGGTCAACGAGGGGGTGAACCATTCCTCCCGTTCCATCGAGGAATGTCATACGGCGATCCAGGGGATCGAGCAGACCCTGGGCGGCATCGCCGAGAGCACCGGTACGCTGGTCACGGCGGTGGAGGAGAGTTCCTCGGCGACGCTGGAGCTCGGCTCGACCATCGAGGAGATCGCCGAGCAGATGGAAAACCTCTTCGCCACGGTCGACGAGGTCTCCAGCTCCATCAACGAAATGTCCGTGTCGAGCCAGCAGATCATGGAGAATGTGGAGATCCTTTCCTCCTCCACGGAAGTCACGGCCTCCTCCATCACCGAGATGGATGCCGCCATCAAGGAGATCGAAGAGAACGCCGAAATGACCAACCGCCTCTCCGAGGCGGCGGCCACCGATTCGCAGTTGGGTAAGGAGGCGGTCGATTCCACCATCCAGGGAATCGGCGCCATCCGCGAAATGGTCGACGGAGCGAGCCGGGTGATTCGCGATCTCGGCCACCAGTCCAACGCCATCGGCAAGATTCTCAGCGTCATCGACGACGTCGCCGATCAGACCAGCCTGCTGGCCCTGAACGCCGCCATCATCGCCGCCCAGGCCGGCGAGCACGGCAAGGGTTTCGCCGTGGTCGCCGATGAAATCCGCGAACTGGCCGAGCGCACCGCCGTTTCGACCCGGGAAATCGCCGGCATCATCGGCAATCTGCAGGGCGGGGTGAAGGAGGCGGTGAAAGCCATGGATGCCAGCAGCGAGCGGGTTCACCAGGAGGTGGCGCGTTCCCAGGTGGCGGGCGAGGCTTTGGAGAAGATCCGCAACAGCACCCTCGAGGCGACGGACCAGGTTCGCGGCATCGTCCGCGCCACCCAGGAGCAGGCGCGGGGCAGCCAGCAGATCACCGGCTCGATCAACCAGATCGCCTCGATGCTCGGGCAGATTTCCTCGGCCATCAAGCAACAGACGGCGGGGGCCCAGCAGTTGGCTCACGCCGCCGAGTCGATGCGCGCCATCGCCTCCCACGGCAAGCTCAGCACTTCCGAGCAGGCCAAGGGGAGCCGGCAGATCAATACCAGCATGGAAAATATCAGCCTGATGATCGAGCGTATCGACGAGGCGACCCGCGAACAGACCAGCCGGGTTCGTCAGGTGCTGGAAGCGGTCGCCAGCCTGCGCGACGTGGGCGAAAACAACGCCCTGCGCGCGGCCGAACTCAACCAGGTGGTGGAAAGCCTGACCCGACAGACCGCCGCCCTCGACGAAGAGGTCGGCGCCTTCAAGGCATGAGCGGACGCGCCGTCACCGTGACCATCCTCGGCTCCGGCACCAGTACCGGGGTGCCGGTGCCGGCTTGTACCTGCCCGGTCTGCCTTTCCCGGGAGCCGCGCAACCAGCGCACCCGCTGCAGCATCCTGGTCAGCGTCGACGGCCGCAATATTCTCATCGATACCTCCACCGACCTGCGCCAGCAGGTGCTGCGCGAAGGCATCACCCATGTCGACGCGGTCCTTTTCACCCACACCCACGCCGATCATGTCAACGGGATCGACGACCTGCGTCCGTTCAATCTGGCCTCGGGGGCGGCCATTCCCATCCACGCCTGCGCCGAGGATCTCGCCGTGCTGCGCCGGGTCTTCGCCTATATCTTCGAGAACGGCGACGAGCCCGGCTATCGCCCGCGCCTATGCGCACAGGAGATCAACGCGGGCTTTTCCCTTTTCGGTCTGCCGATTCTCCCCCTGCCCCTGGTCCACGGCCCGGGGCGTTCCCTCGGCTACCGCATCGGCCCCTTCGCCTACCTCACCGATTGCAGTTCCATCCCCGAGGCGACCCTGGAACTGCTCGCCGGCATCGACATCCTGCTCATCGACGGGCTGCGCTTTCGCCCCCATCTCAGCCACCTGAGTATCGCCCAGGCCCTGGCCGTGGCCGAGCGTCTCGGCGCCGGTCGCACCATCCTCACCCATCTCAGTCATGACGTCGATTACGGTCGTCATGCCCCGCTCCTCCCCACCGGTACCGAGCTGGCCTACGACGGTCAGCGTCTGGTCTTCACCCTGCCCAGCCCCTGATTCCCTCCCCCTTTTTCCTTGCCGTGCCCCGGACAATGGGTATAATTGCCCAAATTCATTATAGTTACTTGGGGTGTGGTCATGGATCTGGAGCAGCGCAGGGTACGCAATATCGGCATCATCTCCCATATCGACGCCGGCAAGACCACGGTTTCCGAGCGGATTCTCTTCTACTGCGGCGAGATTCACCGCATGGGCGAGGTCCATGACGGCTCGGCGACCATGGACTGGATGGATCAGGAGCAGGAGCGCGGCATCACCATCACCGCCACCAGCACCAGCTGTCACTGGCGGGAGCTGTGGATCAACCTCATCGACACCCCCGGGCATATCGATTTCACCATCGAAGTGGAGCGCTCCCTGCGGGTGCTCGACGGCGCGGTGGCCATCTTCAGCGCCGTCGAGGGGGTGCAACCGCAGAGCGAATCGGTCTGGCGTCAAGCCGACCGCTACCGGGTGCCGCGCATCTGTCTGATCAACAAGCTTGACCGCATCGGCGCCGACTATCGGGCCGTCTGCGAACAACTGCAGGAACGGCTCGGCGCCCGTCCCGTTCTGCTGCAGATCCCCCTGGGTTGCGAAGGGGCTTTCGCCGGGGTGATCGACTTGCTCGACGAGCAGCTGTTGCGTTTCGACGAAAACGATCAGGGGAGTACGGTTCGCGTCGAAGCGATCCCCGACGAACTGCGCGAAGAAGCGCGGGCAGCCCGGGAGGCCTTGATCGAGGCGGCCGCCGACTTCGATGACGGGATTCTCGACGACTTTCTCGAAGGGCGAGAGATCGACCCGTC
>CALJLX010000464.1 GCA_937982495.1 uncultured Desulfuromonas sp. | reverse complement strand
AGCTTGCCCTTTTCGATGGTGAACTCGATATCCTGCATATCCTTGTAATGCTTCTCAAGGATGTCGCGGATCTTTGCCAGCTGGGCATAGCAGTCGGGGAGCACATCTTCCATCGCCGGCAGGTCGCCGGGCTTATGCTTGGCCTTGTTGATCGGCTGCGGGGTGCGGATGCCGGCGACGACGTCCTCGCCCTGGGCGTTGACCAGGTACTCGCCGTAGAAGTAGTTCTCGCCGGTGGAGGGGTCGCGGGTGAAGGCGACGCCGGTGGCGCAGTCGTCGCCCATGTTGCCGTAGACCATGGACTGAACATTGACGGCGGTACCCCACTCGGCGGGGATATTGTTGAGCTTGCGGTAGGTGATGGCGCGGGGGTTCATCCACGAGCCGAAGACCGCGCCGATGGCGCCCCAGAGCTGCTCCTCGGGATTCTCGGGGAAATCGCGACCAAGTTCTTCCTTGACCTTCTGCTTGAACTGCACGACCAGATTCTTGAGATCGTCGGCGGTCAGTTCGGTATCGAGTTGCACGCCGCGGGCTTCTTTTTTCTGCTCAAGGAGATGTTCGAGGATGTCGCCGTCCATTTCCATGACGACGTCCGAATACATCTGGATGAAGCGGCGGTAGGAGTCGTAGGCGAAGCGGGGATCGCCGCTCTGCTCGATGATCCCCTGCACGGTCTCGTCGTTGAGGCCGAGGTTGAGGACGGTGTCCATCATGCCGGGCATGGAGGCGCGAGCGCCGGAGCGCACCGACACCAGCAGCGGGTTCTTGCGATCGCCGAACTTCTTGCCCATCAGGGCCTCGACCTGCTTGAGCTTCTCCTCGACCTGCCCCTTGAGCTCCGCCGGGTACTGCCGGTTGTTCTTGTAGAACTCGGTGCAGACCTCGGTGGTGATGGTGAATCCCGCCGGGACCGGCAGGCCGATGGAGGTCATTTCCGCCAGGTTGGCACCCTTGCCGCCCAGCAGGTTTTTCATGTCGCCCTTGCCCTCGGCTTTCCCGTCGCCGAAAAAGTACACATACTTCACAGCCATCAACCTTCTCCTCCTGAAATGTTTTAGCGCCGGGACCTGCCCCGGCCAAGTAACGGGCTCCCCGGCCCTTATGCGGCGATCCGGGAAAAATCCGCGATCCCCTCGAACAGTCTGGCGACGCCGGTGAGCAGCGCCAGGCGATTGATGCGCACGGCGTCCTCGTCGGCCATGACCATGACACCCTCGAAAAAGCCGTCCACCGCGCCGCGCAAACCGGCAATGGCGCGCAGGGCCGCGGCATAGTCGCCGATAGCCACGGCTTGGGCGACCCGACCGGACGCCTGGCCGGTCGCTTCATGCAAAGCCGCCTCGCAGGGGGCGGTGAAAAGCGCGGGCGCCACGGGCGTATCGACGCCACCTTTAATTATATTGACGACCCGCTTAAAGGCAACGGCCAGCGGCTCGAAATCTTCGCGCCCTTTGAGTTCGGCCAGGGCCTTGACCCGGGCCAGGGCGTCGGCGACATCCTCGCAGGAGGCAGAGAGAACCGCGTCGACCACATCCTGGGGATAGCCCTGCCCGGCGAGCAGATTGACCAAGCGCAGACGCAGGAATTCGAGGACGTCGGCGCGGACCTCGGGGCGGGTGCGGGTCAGCTTGGCGGTCAGCAGATCGAGGCTGCGATCGACGAGTTCCGGCAGGGACAGCCGGTAACCGCGCCCGAGAATGATGTTGAGGATGCCGATGGCGCTGCGCCTCAGGGCGTAGGGGTCGGCGGTGCCGGTGGGAATCAGCCCGACGCCGAAACAGCCGCAGAGGGTATCGAGTTTGTCGGCGATGGAGACGAAGGCGCCGAGGTCGGCGGAAGGAATGGCGCCGCCGGCCTGGGTCGGCAAATAGTGTTCATAAATCGCCTGGGCGACTTCGGCATTTTCTCCTTCGAGCAGAGCGTACTCGCGCCCCATCACCCCCTGCACTTCGGGGAACTCGCCGACCATGCCGGAAACCAGGTCGGCCTTGCACAGAGTGGCGGCGCGAGCAGCCTGGTCCTTCAGGGTTGGGGCCAACTGCTCGGCGAGAGCGACGGCCAGCGCCCGAAAGCGCTCCATCTTTTCAAAGGAAGTTCCCAACTTGGCCTGATAGACCACCGACTTGAGCGCTTCCACGCGATCCGCTAGGGGAACTTTTTTATCTTCCTCGAAGAAGAAGCGGGCGTCGGAAAGGCGGGCGCGCAGCACCCGCTCGTTTCCCCGGACCACCACCGACGGATCGGGAGAGAGGGTGTTGTTGATGGTGATGAAGGCCGGCATCAGTTTGCCGGAAGCGTCCACCAGGGAGAAGTAGCGCTGGTGGCTGCGCATGGAGGTGATCAGCACTTCCTTGGGCACCTGAAGAAAGTCGGGGCTGAAGGTGCCGAGAACGGCGCTGGGGTATTCCACCAGATAGGCCACCTGCTCCAACAGTTCCTCATCGGCAAGCACTTCTCCCCCGGCTTCCTTGGCCAGGCGGGCGACCTCGGCGCGGATGATCGACTTGCGCTTTTCCGGATCGACGATGACGAAACGGCGTTCGCACTCCTGCAGGTACTGGCTGAAATCCTTGACTTCAAAGACACCCGGGGCCATGAAGCGATGCCCCCGCGATTCGTTGCCGCTGGCGATATTGCCGAAGGCGAAGGGGATCACGGCACCGCCGTAAAGGGCGACGATCCAGTGCACCGGACGGGCGAAGCGGACATCGAGATCCTTCCAGCGCATGGACTTCTTGAAGGGAATGGACTGAATCAGCCGGGGCAGGATCTCCGTCAGCA
>CALJLX010000463.1 GCA_937982495.1 uncultured Desulfuromonas sp. | reverse complement strand
CGGCGGCGAAACCGAGATCGGCGATGGAGGCCTCGATGGCGCCGATGCTGATCGCGCCGTAGCCATCGTTCAGGGTGCAGGCCCCTTCGCAGAGATGGCTGTGCGGACAGATGCGGCCCAGGATCTCGGGGAAGGGGGAGGTTTCGTTGGCGAGCAGGAAAGCCTTTTCCAGGTCGCGTCCGGCGATGGCCGCCAGCCACTGAGGGATGGCGTTGCCCAACGGACAGCCTATGGCGGCGCAGAAGGGATCGCCGCACTGCACGCAGCGCTCGGCCTGGGGCGCGGCCTGGGCCAGGGAGAAGAAGCGATAGATCTCGTCGAAGCTCCGCGTCCGAACAGCGGGATTTTCCTTCGCGGGCTCCTGGCGCTGGGTTGTCGTAAAATTCTGCATGATCAGTCCCCCTCTTTCGGATTGAGCGGCGCCTTCATGTCCTTGGGCGTGACCATCCAGAAATAGGCCAGTTCTTCGCGAAAATGGTCGAGAAGCCGCCGGGCCTTGGGGCTGCGGGTGCGATTGTGGTAGCTGAGCAGGATCTTTTTCAGATAGATCTTGCCGTCGCTATCGTCGTCCACGTCGATACGCCGCGCCTCGACCAGTTCGCGGTTGAGCTTGTCAATGAAGTTCTTGCCCCGGTCGTAGACAAAGGCCGCGCCCCCGGTCATGCCGGCGCCAAAGTTGATGCCGGTCTCACCGAGAATGACCACGGTGCCGCCGGTCATGTATTCGCAGGCATGATCGCCGGTCCCCTCCACCACCGCCAACGCCCCCGAGTTGCGCACGGCGAAGCGCTCGCCGGCGGTGCCGGCGACGAAGAGCTTGCCGCCGGTGGCCCCGTACAGGCAGGTGTTGCCCA
This sequence comes from uncultured Desulfuromonas sp., assembly GCA_937982495.1. Lineage (GTDB taxonomy): Bacteria > Desulfobacterota > Desulfuromonadia > Desulfuromonadales > Trichloromonadaceae > Trichloromonas. Next base: position 433 of record CALJLX010000463.1, on the reverse strand, counting down.
CCGCCGAGGCTCCCTCCTGATAGACGCCGGGAACGATGACGATGCGGCCGCCGTGCATCCCTTTGCCGACATAGTCGTTGGCCACGCCGGTAAGATAGATATTCAGGCCGTCGACCAGGAAGGCGCCCAGCGACTGCCCGGCCACCCCCGTCAGGCGCAGGGTGACGGCTTCGCGGGGCAACCCGGCGTTGCCGTAATAATGGGCGATTTCGCCGCTGAGCAAAGCGCCGAAGCTGCGGTTGACATTGCGGATCTGGCGTTCCACCACCACCTCGACGCGCGGGTCGCGGATCGCCGGCTGGACCTCGCGCAGCACCTCCTTCTCGAACGCGTTTTCATCGAAGGGGGGGTTGGGCCGCCGCCAGCGATCCTCCCCCTCGATGCGGCGCAGCACCTGGGAAAAATCGAAGGGTGCGGCCTCGGGATGGGCGAC
>CALJLX010000462.1 GCA_937982495.1 uncultured Desulfuromonas sp. | reverse complement strand
GCGGCAACGACACCATCGCCCGCCTCGGCGGCGACGAATTCGCCGTGATCCTGGAAAACATCGCCACCCACCAGGATGCCGCCAACACCGCCCGGCGCCTCTTGGCCGCCGGCGTCGAACCGGTCATTCACGAAGAAAGCGAAATTTTCACGTCCCTCAGCATCGGCATCGCTCTCTACCCGATGGATGCCGGCAACACCCAAGAACTATTGAAAAACGCCGATATGGCCATGTACCAGGCGAAACAGGCGGGGGGGAACGACTACCGCTTCTACTCGGGCGAAAGCGATGAAGAGCCCGAGGATAACGACGAAACCTTTCGCATGAATGCTCGCTAGCGACAGCTACCTCAAAAAAACCGCGCTTGCCAGATAAGCGTTGTAACCGAAATAAGCACAGAAGAGCGCGCCCCCTTCCCAGCGGTTGATCCGCCCCGGACCGCGAAATCCCCACCCCAGCAGAAAAAGCGAAAGAGTCAAGCCGCCCATGACCATCAGATCCCGGGAGAAAACTTCCGGGCCGACGGTCAGAGGGTGGATGACGCCGGCGATACCGACTACCGCCAGGGTATTGAAGAGGTTGGAGCCGATGATGTTGCCGAGGGCGATATCGTGCTCTCCTTTGCGCGCGGCAATGATCGATGACGCCAGCTCGGGCAGGGAAGTTCCGACCGCGACAATGGTCAATCCGATAATCAGATCGCTCACCCCCAGAAAATGCGCGATTTCCACCGCGCCCCAGACGAGCATCCGCGAACTGCCGATGAGCAGTAAAAGCCCGGCCGCCAGCCAGAAAAAGGCCCGCTTGATCGGCATGGGGTGGGCGTCCAGTTCCTGTTCGATCTCCGCGCCGAGAGGATCGACCCGTTTCCGCAAGCCTTGCCAAATCGTCCAGCCCATCAAACCGGCAAAAACCAGCAACAGCACGACCGCTTCGAACCGGGTGATCGTCCCGTCCCACAACTGCCCGGCGGCAAGGAGGGTCATGACGGCAAGAATCGGCAGTTCCTTGCGCAGCACCTGGGAATGCACCGCGATGGGACTGATCAGCGCCGTCACCCCGAGAATCAGCGCGATATTGGTAATATTCGAGCCGTAGGCATTGCCGAGAGCGATCCCCGGATTGCCCTGGGCGGCAGAAATCGCCGAAACCACCATTTCCGGCGCGGAGGTGCCGAAACCGACGATAACCATACCGATGAGCAGCGGTGGCATGCCGAAATGGCGGGCGACGCAAGCCGCGCCCTCGACAAAGCGATCCGCGCTCCACACCAGCAGAACGAGACCGAAGACGATCGAGATAACGGGAAGGGTCATAAACACTCCAATGACTTCAGATAATCGTAACCGAACAAACAGGGAGAAAATGCCTGGTACAAGCTACCGTGGGTGCTTCGGGCAACAGGCAAAATACACTATCCGTCGAGGGGGGGCAAAAAGAATCGGGGATATCGGGCGGGCTATTCCGGTGGGGATTTTTCCAGCAACTCTCTTTCGAGCTGGCGGGAGGTTTTCGTCAGCGGGGTCATCGGCAGGAAGCGAAGCTGGTGATCGAGGGAATTTTCGATCAGGGAAAGGGGTCCGTGACGTTCGGCCTTGATCGTTTCGCGCGCCTTGCCGATGGCGACGATCACCCCTTCGAAAAGCAGGGATTTGATATTCACTTTGCCGTTCGCCTGTTTATTATCCTGCCCCTGCAATCTCTCGATCTGATTGAGCAATTGCTGTCGCTGGGTTTCGCGATCATCGAGCTTGCCCGCAAGTTCGGCGATCCGGGCCTTTTCCCCGCCGCTCAAGGGCAGACCACTTTCCAGGCGACCCTTCAACGAACCAAGAATGCTATTAATTTCGGACAGTTCGGTATTGACTTCATGAAGTTCGTCACGGGTTTCACAGAGTTTCTCCCGCACGCGATAGTCGATTCCCGTCTCCAGTTCGGTGCGCAGTCCCGAAGGTGCGCCGACCTTGTTGGCTTCGATGCCGCCCAGGGCGATACAATCACCGCCCGTGATCATCCCCTTGGGAAGACTGACCAGCCCCAAACACTTGATCAGGGAATTGCGGATTTCATTCTGCACCAGAACATGTCCGGCACACTCCACCTCGACATCGTTAAGAAAGTGCGCCGTCAGGTTGCCCCGGCAGAGGATTTTTCCCTCCCCCTTGCCGGCCATGCCGCGCAATTCCACATCCCCTTCGGACTCGATAAGACAGGCCCCGACAATGCCGGTGATTTTAACCCCCCGTCGCGCCTTGATCTGAAAGCCGTCCGGCACATCTCCGCGCACCTCGACAAAACCGATAAAGTCGATATGCCCGGTCTCCAGGTCAAGATCCC
>CALJLX010000461.1 GCA_937982495.1 uncultured Desulfuromonas sp. | reverse complement strand
TTATTCCTAAATAATATAGGACCTTGAATCGCCGTAGCGAACGAATGACTTAGTGGGCTTCTTCCAAGGCGCCGGCGATATAGATCATGGCCAGCAGGGTAAAGACGAAGGTCTGGATAAAGGCAACGAGCACGCCCATGAGCATCATCGGTACCGGCAACAGGAAGGGAACCAGCGCCAGAAAGATCATCAGCACGATTTCATGACCGTACATGTTGCCGAAAAGACGCAAGGAGAGGGAAAGGGGACGGGCCAGATGGCCGATGATCTCGATGATGAAGATCAGCGGGGCCAGAGCCAGGATCGGACCCATGAAATGCTTGAAGTAGTGGAAGCCGTGCTCTTTGACGCCGATGATGTGGGTCATGGCGAAAACGGTCAGGGCCAGGGCGCCGTTGGTGTTGAGGTTGGCGGTCGGCGGGTAGAACCCGGGAATCAATGCCACCAGATTGGATACCAGAATAAAGAGGGCAAAGGTCGCCAGCAGCGGAAAATAGGCCTTGCCCTTGGGGCCCATGGTCTCCTCGATGAGGTTCTCGACCCCGGAAACCACGACTTCCATGAAGTTCTGCAGGCCGCCGGGGATCATTTTCACCGCGCGCGAGGCCAAAAAGGCCACGACGATCAGCACCAGCATGACGAACCAGGTATAGGTCACATGCTCGCCGACATGGGTGTGAAGTTGCTGCTCAAGCCACTGCAAAAACAGAAAGGGATGCGTCATGGTTAGCTACTGCCTCCTCGGTTACATTCGGATCGTCCGCTTTAAGGTGGTCACGAGCACATTCAGGACCACCACCGACAGCCCGACCACCAGGGCCGGCAAGTCGACCCTGGCCTTGGCGATCAGCAGGAAGAGCACACTTCCCAGCACCGCCAGTCGAAGCACATAATTGATTTGAAATCCCTTGGCCGCCCGTTGCGAAGGTGCGCCGAGCAGACGGCTCAGGGCCAGATATCGCCAATAGTGGCCGAGAATGGCGACCAGCCCGCCCGCGACCACCCCCAGAGTGATCGCCGAAGAACGCCAGAAGAGGCTGATAAGCACAAGGATCGCCAGAAGCAGCCAATTACGCCGGGACAATTCCCCCAGCAAGCGATCATCCGCGTCCGCCACCGTCTTCAGGGTTCTCTTCCTGCGAGCGCCTGAGTTCGCGCTCGGTCAGAATATAAATATTGCGGAATCCCGAGGCAATGCCAAAGCCCAGGAAAATCAGGGTAAACCAGGGAGAAGTGTCGAACTTCCGGTCCAGCCACCAGCCCATGCCGAGACCGATCAGGGTCGCGGCCACCATCGAAATTCCGACACTCGAAAGAAAACCAAGGCTTCTGAATAATTGACGTTTATCTTCGGCCATTGATCAAGCATCCGACAGGCGGCGTTGGGTGAAAAACCCGCTTTAAGTAACATACGACACAGGTGATGTCAACGGTTTTTGCTTGCCTTCCGCTCATTTAATCTTCACTCCGTTTGCGCCCGCGCCAATCCCGGCAGCTCCAGTCGATCTGACTCCACATCCCGCGCAGCATCCCCAACTCCCGGGCATCCGGAGCCGCTCGCTGATGAATCCGGCGCAGACTGTTCATCACCGCCTCCGGCCGCTTCGGATTGAGAAAGGCGATGCGCGTCAGAACTCGCTCCATCTGCCCGAACAGGGCCTCAAGCTCCCCCTGCGGCATACGCTCCCGCTCCCCTGCCACCCTGGCCGATGGCTGCCGTGCCAGTTCGTGCACGAAGAGCAGCACCGCCTGCGCCAAGTTCAGGGATCCGACTTCCATGCTCGTCTCCACGGTCGCGGCATGGGAACAGAGGGCGACCTCGTCACTGGTCAGCCCCGCATCCTCGCGGCCGAAGACCAGCCCCATGCGCCCCCCCTCGGGAAGACTTCGCCGCAACTCCGGCACCGCTCCAATGTCCAGCAGATCGCCGCGCAGCCGCCCGGTGCGCCGAGTGGTGGCAACGCTCAGGTGCAGGTCGGCGATGGCTGCGGAAAGGTCCGTAAAAACCCGCGCCGAGCCGAGCAGAGGATGGCCGGCGACGGCAAACTTGCGTGCCTCGGGATGCAGGTATTCACAGGGGTTGACCAGCCTCAGCTCACTGACCCCGAAATTGGCCATGGCCCGGCAGGCCATGCCGATATTTCCGGGATTTTGCGGTTCGACCAGAATGACGGCGAGATCTTCGGCGGATTGAGGCATGGGCGGGGACTCCCGTTGAAAAGAAGAGGTGCCACCATACCGGAAAAGCGAGATCAACGCTAGCCCGGCCCGTCTTCCTGCCGTCCCTGCCCGTAATTTTACCGGCGCAGCCCTACAGTTCTTGGCTCATACGGCGAGCTGCGGCTGCTTTTCCCCCTATTTCTGTTATGCTATACCGGTAAAACTGTTGGAATTTTTCAACCAAGGAGAAAAGACGATGAAGAGTTGCTTACTCGTAAAAACCCACCTGATCGCCCTGTTCGCCGCCCTGGCCCTGCTGTTTGCCGCTGGCACCGCTCTTGCGAAGGACGACCGCTGGCTGGTGATGCTTACCAGCGGCGACCTCCAGACCCAGGGGATGGCGCTGGTCCTGGCGACCGAGGCCCAGCGCCAGGGGACCCCGGTGCGGGTGCTGTTGTGCGACGAAGCCGGAAAACTGGCGCTGAAGGAGTTCACCCCGCCGACCCTCAAGCCCCGAGACGTGAGTCCGAAGCAAATGCTGCAGGGACTCATGCAGAACGGCGCCCAGGTCCAGGTCTGCG
>CALJLX010000460.1 GCA_937982495.1 uncultured Desulfuromonas sp. | reverse complement strand
ACGGCGAAATGCGGGTTTACGAGGGGGATTACGAATACTACCTGGACAAGACCGGCCGGGAGCATCGGGCGGGCTGAGGCATGAAAACTGCATATTGAATCAACATTTAAGACATTTTCAAACACGCCGAAACAACCTATTTTCCGCGAAAGATCCGGCATGGCATCTTGCCGATTTGCTTACCTGAAAAGAGATCGGGGCTATTCCCTCGTCGAACTGCTGGTGGGAATCGTCATCTTCACCATCGCCATGACGGCGATCCTGAGCATGGCCCTATCGTCGATTCGCGGCAACGCCGCCACCCAGCGCATGACCGAAGCCCGCTTCCTGGCCCAGGGCAAGCTGGAGGAGCTGCTCAACGTCCAGCCGGTGGCCGATCTTGCCGACGGCAACGATACCCCCGGCGATGGACCCTACCAACGCACCTGGACCATAACCCCCGGCCCCACGGCAAGCTCCCGCTGGGTCGAAGTGCGCATCGACTGGAATGACAAGGGCGCCCATGAAGTGGAACTCCGCTCACTGACCAGGGACAATCGGTAAATGAACGAAAAGGGCATCAGCCTGGTGGAATTGATCGTGGCCATGGCGGTCGCCGCCGTCATCGGCTGGATCATCGTCTCCGCCTTCACCAGCATGAACCGGGCGGTCATCGACCAGAACACCGTTGTCGACATGCAATCGACCGGGCGCAACGCCATGGCGACCATGGTCCGCATTCTGCGGGAAACCGGCCTCGATCCCCTCGCCACCGCCGATGCCGGGATTGAAGAGAACACCGCGACCAAGCTGCGGATTACCCGGGATGCCAATCTCAACGGGCTGATCGATGAGGATTTGCAGGAGCGGGTCACCTTCGAATTCACCGGCGGCCGCTTGCGACGCTGCTTCGACGAGGGAAGCGCGGTGGAAAGTTGCGTGGATATGAGCGACGAGGTCGAAGATCTGACTTTCGCCTATCCCGATGACCGAACGATAGTCATCAACCTGACACTCCGGGGAGAAAAGGCCGACGGTCGGCAAGAGTTCACCCGCACCCTGACGACCATCGTGCAAGGACGGAATCCATGAGCCAAAGCCGAAAGAATGCCCGCCTCGCAAGTGAGGGAGGAGCGGTTCTGCCTTATCTCATCGTCGTCGTTTTCTTTCTCAGCTTCGTCTGGATCCTGAGCCTGTCGCGCACCACCAGCGAACTTCAGGGGGTGGGAGCAAGCCGCCGCGCCACCGACCAGTTCTACGCCGCCGACACGGCGCTGGCGGTCGCCTGGGAAAACAAGGGGAGCTGGCTGAACAATGACTTTCAGCAGGCGATCGAGAACAAGGACTGGGACAATGCTGTTGTCGCCGATCAGACCATTTACGATGCAGACGGCAATCTGCTGGAGACCCTGGCCACGGTCGACGTGGACGACCGTTTTTGGGGGCGGCTGCGCTTCCGGCCGATCCAGGACGAAGACGAGGACAAGGCGGCGGAATTCGGGCTGCCGGTGCAACGGCACGAGGTTCCTCCCCCGGAAGGCTCGGGGTTCGGCATGAGCAAGTTCGTCGTCAGGCGTTTCGGCGTGAACGCGGTTTCCCCCGACGGCAACCGGGAAATTCAGGCCGGCGTTTGGGTGTTGCAGGGCAAATAAGGGGATTTTTTCTCGGCGGAGCGAATCTATGAAAAACGCTTTCGGTATTCTTGTGCTGGGTTTTTGCCTGCTTTCGGCGACGGGGACAAGCGCCGAGGACCTCGACGTTTACGGCGCCGGTTCCATCGAGGTCAAACCGAATGTCCTGATCATTTTCGACAATTCCGGGTCGATGGCGGAGCGGGACGTGGCCCCGTCCCCTTACGACCGGACCAAGACCTACACCGGCAGCTATACGCCAAGCAAAATCTACGAGGAGGATGATGGCGACTACGACGAGTTCGTCACCGACTTGAGCCATGTCACCTGCGCCGACGTCAATGCCGACCTGTCTCAGAATGGCCTGGCCTTGGATGCCCGGGTCCGCCTGAACCGAAATAACGCCGTCTGCAGCAATCGCGGCCAGGATCGGCGCGATCTTTACCAGGGCAACTACCTCAACTGGCTTACCGCCAACCCTTTGCGCACCCGTCTGGACGTGGCCAAGGAAGCGGTGGTCAACCTGCTCGGCGCCACCCAGGATGTCGACTTCGGCCTGATGACCTTCAACTTCGAGGAGGGGGGCAAGCTCGACCGGGAACTGGGCACGAACCCGACCGATCTCATCACCGCCGTCAACGGCATCCGCGCCACCACCTGGACCCCCCTGGCGGAAACCCTGGCCGAGGCCGGTCTCTACTTCGCCGGGAAAACCAGCTGGTTCAACAAAGTCAATGATCGGTTCATCACCTACACCTCCCCCATTCAATACCGCTGCCAGAAGAATTACGTCATCCTCATGACCGACGGCGAGCCGACCCACGACGACAGCCTGAAGAACAAAAAGTATATCGACAGCAGCCAGCCGCTGCTCAAGGACGAGGGGGTCGCGGACTCGCTCCTCGACGACGTCGCCGATTACCTGCGCAACACCGACCTGCTCCCGGCCATGGGACAGGGGGACGAGCTTTTCGAAAACCAGTCGGTCACCACCTATACCATCGGCTTCAAAACCGCCCAGCCCCTTCTGGAAAGTACCGCCCGGCGCGGCGGGGGAGAATATTTTACGGCCCAGAACTCCGCCGAACTGGAAAACGCCTTCGACAGCATCATCGACAGTATTCAGGAGCGCAACGCCTCCTTTGTCGCGCCGGTGGTGCCGGCGAGCAGCAGCAACCGCGCCTATGCCGGCGACCGGCTCTATCTCGGTTTTTTCAAACCCAAGCAGGATGGCCGCTGGCGGGGAAATCTCAAGGGCTACAAACTCACCGCCAACGGCGAGATCCTCGACCTGAACGACCGGCCGGTAACCGACGCCGACGGGCAGTTCCTGGCCACGGCCCAATCCCTGTGGTCCGCCGCCGCCGACGGTTACGAAGTCGACCGGGGCGGGGTCGGGGAATTGCTTGCCGCCAACGACAGCCGCGCCATCTACACCTTTTTCCCCGGCATCGTTGGTCATCCCACCAACCTCGCCAACAACGCCAATCAGTTCGCGGCGACCAACACCAATCTGACGGAAACCCTGCTCGCCGTCACCGACACGACGGCCCGTGGCGAACTCATCGCCGCCGTGCGGGCCGAGGACCGGGAATGGCCCATGGGGGATATCGTTCATTCCGAACCGGCGGTGCAGAATCTACCGATCGACAGCGATAGTGACGGAGTCATCGACGGTTATAAATCCTATATCTATGTCGGCGCCAACGACGGCATGCTGCACGCCTTCGACGGCGATACCGGCGCCGAAGCCTGGGCCTTTATCCCCCCCGGCCAGCTCGGCCGCCTTTATCGCTTGCAGAACGGCGACCACGACCATTTCGTCGACGGCCTCATCGCCCTGCACCACGCCGACGACGGCGACAAAACCCTGATTTTCGGCGAACGCCGAGGCGGCTCCTACTATTACGCCCTCGACGTAACCAACCCCGCGCAACCTGCCTGGAAATATCATCTCACCGAGGCCCATCTCGAAGTTCTGGACTGGGACGGCAACGGGGAAGATGAACTGGGCATCGGCGGGGCCACTCTCGGCCAATCCTGGTCCCGCCCCCAACCCATCCGTTTGAAGGTCGATGATCAGGCCCATGATGTCGTTCTTCTCACCGGCGGCTACGACCTCAACCAGGATCAGGACACCCCTGCGTCGACGGACACCGTCGGCCGCGCCATCTACGCCATCGCCCCGGATACGGGCGTCGTCACCGGGCTGAACGTCAACGGCGCGCTCTGGCCGACCATGACCCACTGCATTCTCGACGCAACGCCGATCGATCGCAATTCTGACGGCTATATCGACCGCGTTTACGCCGGGGATCTGGGCGGCAACATTCTCGCCCTGCGCGACGCCGACCATGACGGAGACTGGGAAAAACACCTGCTGTTCGACCTGCCCGCGACCCTGACCGTCGGCGCGCAAACCCTTAATCTCGGCCGCAAGTTCATGTACGCGCCGGAAGTCGCCGCCGAAAGCTTCGGCGAGATGCTCTACATCGGCACCGGCGACCGGGAGCATCCAACCGATACCAGCCGGGCCGACGCCCTCTATGCCATCCCCAGCACCTGGCGGGAAGCCGATCCCATCAACCATACCTACCAGACCCTGACCCCGGCCCATCTGGTCGATGTCACCGACAACCGGATTCAGATCGGCAGCGCCGAAGAGAAAGAGACCGTCAAAAGCGACCTCGACGCCAAACGGGGGTGGTTTTTGCGCCTGACCCATGCCGGCGAAAAAATCGTGTCGACGCCGGTCCTCTTCAACCGCACCCTCTATTTCACCACCTACACCCCCGGCAGCGACACCGCGAGCTTCACCGATCCCTGCACCACTTCCCGCGACCGGGGAACGGCGCGACTCTATGCCGTCGATTACCGCAACGGCGCGGCACGCTTCAACTATTTCACCGGCGATGAAACCACGGAGTCTCCCGACCCCAAGATGACCACGGAAGACCGTTCCGTCGCTATCGGCACGGCCATCCCCTCGGCGCCCGTGGTCGCCATCACCTCGACGGGGGTCAACATCCTGGTCGGGGTCGAAGGGGGCATCCAGACGGAAAACTCCGAGGTCGACTCCACGGTTCGCCAGTATTTCTGGCGGCAGATCCGCTGAAACGTAAAAACTTACGGGGGCGGCGGCTTTTTTGAGAGCGCATGGGACCGGCGCCATCAAGATAACCGAGGGAAGAAGATGGACAGACCCGCAGGATTTACCTTACTGGAGGTCATCGTCACCATCGCCCTGATCGGTATTGCCGCCGCCATTGCCGCCATCGCCCTGGGCCAATGGCTGCCAGGCTACCGACTCAAGGGAGCCGCCGGGGATCTCTTCAACAACCTGCATCACACCCATTCCCAGGCCATCACCGAAAACCGCCCTTGGGCCATCCTCTTCAACGCCTCGGCGCCCCAGGGATATGTGGTGGTTTCGAGTGGGCCGGACAACACCCTGGGCACGGCGGACGATATCGAAACCCGCTCGACTTCCCTCGCGACCTACGGCAGCGGCGTGGCTTTCGGCTATCAGGCGGGGGTCGAAATCGTCGACGGCGCCACCGCCGTCACCGATGCGGTCGACTTTGCCGGCGACCAGGCGGTTTTCAACCCCAACGGCACCTCCACCGGCGGCTATGTTTATCTCACCGGCAACGCGGACAGAACTTACGCCGTCGGCACCTTCGCCAGCGGCGTGGTGCGCATGAAACGCTGGAATGGAAGCTCATGGCAATGACCGACAAAATAGCGCCGAACAAAAGGACGTCCCGGGGCTTTTCCTTGGTGGAGGTGCTGGTCGCCCTGGCGATTTTCGGGGTGGTGATGGGAAGCATCTACTCCCTCTACATCGCCCAGAGCCAAAGCGCGATGACCCAGGAGGAGGTGGTGACCCTGCAGAAGAATCTGCGGGCGGCCCTTTTCTTCATGGAGCAGGATCTGCGCATGGCCGGTTACAACCCGGAGCGAGTGAACGGCGACGAGGCGGGGGAGGACATCGATTGCGACGGCACGGATGATGCCGCCCAGAACGACAATACGGCCACGGCCATGACGGACGAATCGGCAAAAATTCGTTTCAAAGAGGCTCAGACCGGCAGCCTAACCTTCACCCTGGACCTCGATGGCGATGGCGATACCTGCGACGCGGAGGAAACCGTCAGCTATACCCTCAACGACCCCAACCCCGACCGCCTACTCAGAAGAAACGGCTCCCCCATCGCCGAGAATATCGAGGCGATCTATTTCGAGTATCTGACGGCGGGTGGAACTGCGGCCGCCACCATCGGCGACATCCGCCAGGTTGTCGTCACGGCGGTGGCGCGCACCACCAATCCCGACCCGAAGTACACCGACGGCAACAGCTATCAGAGCCTGCTCGGCACCACCGTTTTCACGGTCCCGACCGACGCGGAACATTTTCGGCGGCAGTTGCTCAGTACCCGGGTCGAATGCCGCAATCTCGACTGATAAGAGAGGAGATCGCCATGGAACGTCACGCCCAGGCGGGCTTCACCCTGATCGAAATTCTCGTCGCCCTGGTGATCTTCGCCATCGCAACCCTCGGGGTCGCGGCCATGCAGACCTCGTCGATCCGGGGCAATCTGCAAGCGCGGGTGATCGGCGAGGAAGTCCACCAAGCCACCTCCCGGGTGGAAGCGCTGCGGCTGCTCTCCTACACGGATTCGACGCTGAGCGACGGAACCCATACGGACGGTGACGCCTCCTGGGTGGTAACGACCCAGAACCTGGACGCCGGTGACGAATACAAAACCATCGACCTCACCCAGACCCGACAGCTCGGCGGGGAAACAAAAACCTATTCGATCCGCTTCATCAAGTCGCCGCAATAAACCGTGGCATGGGGGCACTATGAAACGACTTGAAAAACGTTTGCGCGACGAGAGCGGCAATGCCCTGGTGACGGTTCTGGTGGTTGTCGCCCTGCTCATCGTGCTCGGCACCATCTCCCTCAATTCGACCATCGGCGAACTGCAGGTGAGCGGCAACGAAAAGCGTCAGCGACTGGCTTTCTATGCCGCCGAATCGGGTTTGGACTATGCCCGCGCGATCATCCGCCGCGAGTTCCTCGCCGCCACCAATAAAGCCTCGTTCGTCAGCAACTTAGCCACCAGTCCGCCGACCTTCACCGCACCGGCCGGCATCAACTTCACCGTCGCCCCCAACGGCGCCGCCACCGGCACCGGCACCAGCAGCGATCCTTACGTCTTCCGGGTCATCAGCGAGGGTTTCGGCCCGGGGAATTCCTCGGCCGAGATAGAAGCGGTCTTCAACCTGGTGCTGCCGGACGCGCCCATCAAATTCGCGACCTTCGGCGATGAACTGGTCAAATTCCAGAACAACGCGGATATATACAGTTACGACCACACGGTGACCGGCAACCCTGGATCCGCCTCATCCACGGGGGAGGCGGATGTGTTCAGTAACGGTGACATCGATTTTAAAAACAATTCGACCATCGATGGCGATGTGCTCGTCGCCACCGGCGCGCCGGATTTGGGATCCAATATCGTTATCCTGGGAGACCAATCGACGGATTCCGATCCAGCCCCCCTGGAAAATCCCGACCCCCTGGGTCTTCTGAGCGGCGGCCTACTCGACTCGCGCTTCACTTCCGCCACCATTGACAACAACAACGACGATCCGGCCGTCAGTCCTTACGTCACCGGAACCGCATCGGCCCCGGTGCTGAATCTGAACACCACCATCACCCTTCCCGCCGGAGATTACTATTTCACCGACATCACCCTGGGAACCGCCGCCAACATCATCGCCGACGGCATCGTCAACATCTATCTCGACGGTCCCCTTGAGGCTAACAATGCACAGATCAACAGCACCGGCGTTCCGACCAATTTCAGCATTTACTCCCGTTCGGATCAGAAAATCGACTTCAAGAACAATATCCTTTTTCGCGGCCTGATCTATGCCCCCTCCGCGGATGTGGAGTTTCAAAATCAACTGACTTTGTACGGCTCCATCTACGCCGACAACCTGGTTTTTAAAAACCGTGCAACCATCTACTACGACACCCAGATGAAATATAAATTCTTCAGCCCCGGCGATATCGAGCTGCCGATTGTCGCCTGGCG
>CALJLX010000459.1 GCA_937982495.1 uncultured Desulfuromonas sp. | reverse complement strand
AGCCCCACGCCCTGCTTGCCCTCTCCCTGCTCAAGGACTACGACAACTACACCTTTACCCATTCGGTGAATGTCGCGGTCATCGCCCTGACCGTCGGTCACGCCTGCGGACTGCCTGAAGAGAAGATGCGGACCCTGGGGCTCGGCGCCCTGCTCCACGACATCGGCAAGCTGATCATCAACAGGGAGATCATCAATAAGCCGGGTCGCCTGACCGAGGCGGAATACGAAGAGATCAAGAAACATCCGGCTTCGGGCTCGATGATTGCCGGGCAGATGGACGGGATCGGCGAGGAGGTGGTCGACATCATTCTCGGTCATCACCTGAATTACGACCGCAGCGGCTATCCCGCCGACGCCCGGGGCAAGAAGATCTCCCAGTTGGCCGACATGGCGACCATCGCCGACACCTACGACGCCATGACCACTCTGCGTTCCTATCAACGCCCGGTGACGCCGCGCATGGCCGTCAAAAACCTGATGGATCTCTCCGGCACCACCCTGCATCCGATACTGCTGCAAAAACTCGTCGACTATCTCGGCCCCTACCCCGTGGGCAGCCTGGTGCGCCTCGACAGCAACGAGTTGGCGGTGGTGACCAAGATTGGGCAGCAGGGGAAGAACTCCCTGGAGGTGAAGATCATCACCACCAGCGAAGGGGATAAGCGCCCCCAACCGATCTCCGCCACCCTGACCGGCGCGGACCTCGCCCGCATCGTCGCCGAAGTCGATCCCGTCGGGCGCAGCATCGAAGTCACCGACTATTTCGACTGACGCCACCGAAAATCTTCCCCGTAAAATGCAAAAAGCCGGCAAAGAGCCAGCTTTTTCGTTTTTGTCTTCTGTCGGGCTCCGCTAGAGCTCCAGCCGCCCCAGGGCCGTTGTCGCCTCCCGGCGCACCCCGGCATTTTCATGCCCGAGCCGAGCGATCAGGGCCCCCTCGGCATTTTTGCAGCCGATGGACCCCAGGGAACGGATCGCCGCTTTGACCAGCTCGACATCCCCGTCGTCGAGCAGCGCCGTCAGATGGGGAACCAGGCGCGGGTCGGAAAAACGGCCGAGAGCTTCGGCGGCGTGGACCCGCACCGCCGGATGGCTGTCCCCCAGGCACTGCACCAGATTGCCCATGACCTTGGGATTCTTCTTGCGCCCCAGCACCTGAACGGCGGTGGAGCGGATATCCTCGTCGGGAAAGCTCAATGCCGCCAGTAGCGGCGGAAAAACCTCGACGGAATTGATCCGCTCCAGGGCCAAAAGCGCCCTGACCCGCTGCCCCCGATGGCCCCGTTTGAGAAGATCGAGAATCTCCGTCAGGTCGAGGGCCGACTCCAGGGCATCAAGAGCCGAAGCCGCCGCCTGGCGCACCCCCTCGTCCGGATCCCTGAGTCTTTCCCGCAGCGCCTGTTTGCGATCTTCCAACATTATTCATTCCACCTTCTTGGCCACAGGCCTCATTTCGAAAACCGTGCAACAGCCTCACAACATTAGCAAAACCTGACCCGTGGCGCAATCATTTCATTTCCGCCCCGCCTCCAAGGCCGCGATCCTTTCCTTGAGCTCCTTCTCCCGTTGCCATTGACCGCTCACGTCCCGCAGAATAGCGGCGACCCCCAGCGGCTTCCCGGAATCGTCTTGCACCAGGACGATGGAGAACTCGCTGGAAAACTGCTCGCCGTCCCCCTTGAGGGCGGGGACCCGTAACAACTGACGACCATAACGGGTTTCGCCCGTCGCCATGGTCTGACGATACCCCTGCCAATGACGCGCCCGCAGTCGTTCAGGGATAATCAGATCGAGAGAACGGCCCAGAGCCTCGGCCTTCGCCACCCCGAAAATCCACTCCGCGCCTTCGTTCCACAGCTGAATGACCCCGTCGCGATCGGCGAACATGACGGCATCCGGCGCTTTCTCCACGATGATTTCCCGCAATCTTTCTTCGTCCATGTCGGCATCTCTCCTTTATCCCGGGCGTTTTCGTTATGTCCAAGGATAGCAGAATCCTCGCGGCATTCATTGTCCCTGGCGACTTTCCCGGGGAAAAGCTGACAATTTTTATCAGATTTTTGACTCCGGTCATGTTTTGTTTCGCGCTCCTTGGCTATTCTGGCATCACGATCCCGAGTTGAAAGGAGTCCGATCATGAACCTGCCCGAGGAAATCGGCAACCAGCCGATCAATAAAACCATCGAACGGCATCCGCGCATCGGCGAAATTTTACAGAAATACGACATCGGCTGCGTCACCTGCGGCGTCGGCATCTGCCTGGTCAAGGACGTGGTCAGCATCCATGCCCTCGGCGACGTCATCGAAGGACAAATCGAAACGGAAATCCGCGACTATCTCGCCACTCTCACTCAATAAAGGAGCCAAACCATGAAAAATCTCGCCTGCGGCTGCCCCGGCAGCCATGTCCGCACCATCGAGCGCAGCGAAACCCAGACCGTCGAGCCGACCGGACGTTTGAATAGCGAACTGCGCCAGTGGCCAACCCAGTTGCATCTGGTGCCGCCGAGCGCGCCGTACTTGCAGAACGCCCACCTGCTCATCGCGGCGGACTGCACCCCCTTCGCCTACGCCGACTTCCACCGCGACTTCATCAAGGACCGGGTGCTGGTCAACGCCTGCCCGAAGTTGGACGACACCAGCCCTTATGTGGCGAAACTGGCGGAGATCATCCGCCGCAACGATATCCAGTCGATCACCGTGGCGATCATGGAAGTCCCCTGCTGCCGGGGTCTGGGCCTGCTGGCCCAGGAGGCCCTGAAACTGTCGGGCAAGGACGTCCCCTTTGAGATCGCGGTCATCGGCATCGACGGTACCCGGAGGAGCTGACCATGAAAACCGACGTTACGGCCGTGATGGTCGAAGAGCACCAACTCATCCTGCGCATGATCGCCCTGGTCGAAAAGAACGCCGGACGCGTCGCCCAAGGGGACTACCGCAACTGGCAATTTTTTCTCGACGCCGTCGCCTTCATTCGCGACTATGCCGACCGCTTCCATCACGCCAAAGAGGAGGATGTGCTCTTTGCCGCCCTGGTGAAGAACGGCATGCCGGAAAAGCAGTCGCCCATCGAGGCCATGCTCATGGAACATGACGCCGGTCGCGCCCATGTCCGGGGGATGGAGGAGGCGGCGCGCCGGGCCCTGGCGGGGGACGAGAGCGACATCCCGGCCCTGCTCGAACACGCCCGGGGCTACGCCGAACTGCTGCGCGGGCATATCGACAAGGAAGACACCATCCTCTATCCCCTGGCGGAACGAGTGCTGCCCGAAGAAATGCGCCCGGCCATGCTGGAAGCCTACCGGACCGCCGAAAGCCGCACGCCGGAGTTGGCCGAGACCTACCGGCGGATGGTGGAAGACTACGAAAAGGAGACAACCCGATGATTTTTCGCGCCCTGCTCCTTTTGGCGCTGCTCCTGGCGGGGGGGCCGGCCCTGGCCGGTCCGCTGTCGGCGGTGACCTGCCACTGCTTCACCGACCGCGGCTACGACGCGGCCCGTCCCGAGGCGGCCGATCCTTACTATCTGGCGGCGACCCAGAACACCTTCTTCGCCCAGCTCTTTAACATCGAGAAGAAGCTGCTGGTACGGGGCAAGCAGAAAGGGATGCTCATGGAGGATTTCTGGGTGGCCCATTATGTCGCCGAAGAAACGAAAAGCTCGGCGGAGACGCTGTTGAAGGCGCGTTACGAGCACCCCAGCTGGAACGCGACCCTGGCCGCCCAGGGGATCGACGGCCAGGCACTGGAACCCTTCTTCGCCAACGCCCTCGAATCGGAAGCCTCGGGTACCCGCCTCGACCGGGTGATCGTCGATGAACTGCTGGCGCGCCACGGAGTGCTGAAGCAAAAGGATATCGCCCCATTGCGCCGGGCCGGTCTCGAAAACCAGGAACTGCTGATGGTCGCCCTGCTGGCGAAAAAGAGCGGCCAGGCGGCGCCGGCCATCGCCCAGGAAAAAACGGATAGCGGCAAGAGCTGGAGCGGACTCTTCCACGAAGCCGGCATCGACATCGCCCGCATCGACAAGGAAATCGCCGGATTGCTCGACTCTCCGGCGTGACCGGGTACGCGACGCCGTTCCTGCCGTTATGAAATTTGTCCATGCAAATCCTTGTGTTGCATTCGATCACGGGCAATTGACTTTCCCTGTTCGGACATGCAAGAATCCCTCGTTCGGCAACCCTAAAGCGCCATGGCGAACCGGCCGCGGACAGGAGCGGATTCTTGATGACACATGAACTTTTAGCCAAATCCCGGGACGGCGGCACCTTCACCCGGGAAGAGATCGAAACCATGCTGGCCCTGCCGGCGTCCTCCCCCGAGGCGATGCAGCTGATGGCCGAAGGCGCGCGGATTTCCCGGGAACTCACGGACAACCGCGCCGAAGTGCAGGGGCAGTTTGCCCTCAACCTCTCCCCCTGCCCGGTCAACTGCCAATTCTGTTCCTTTTCCTCCGAATACCAAATTTTTACCCGGCCCAGCGAAATCTCGGCCGAGGCCGCGATTCAGGCCGCCCTGGACTTCGAACGCAACCCGGAAAATACCGCCATTCTGCTGATGACCACCGCCGATTACGCTTTCGGCAAGCTGCTGGAAATGGCCCGGGAGGTCAAAGGGCGGCTCAAACCGGAGACCACCCTCATCGCCAACGTCGGCGACATGAGTTACGAAAAAGCCCGGCAGCTCAAGGACGCCGGCTTCCACGGGGTCTACCATGCCGTCCGGCTGGGCGAAGGGTCGATCACCAGGGCACCGAAACAGCAGCGCCTGCGCAGCATCCGCAACTTTCAGGAAGCGGGGCTGATCGTCGGCACCTGCGTCGAGCCCATCGGCCCCGAACACGGCAACGCCGAAATCGCCGAGCACATCCTCCTGGCCGCCTCCTTCGATCCGGCCTTCAGCGGTGCCGCCCGGCGCATCACCATCCCCGGCTCGAAACTGGAACCGCGCGGCATGATCTCCGAATTGCGCATGAGCCAGATCGTCGCCGTGACCCGCATCGCCACACCCCGCACTGTTTTGGGCAACTGCACCCACGAACCCTGCGTCATCGGCGCCGCCGCCGGCGCCAACCTCTTCTGGGCGGAAAGCGGCGCCAATCCCCGCGACACCAAGGAAAAGACCGAGGAAGGCCGGGGCCTGTCCGTCGCCGATTGCGTCGAACTCTTCGCCGAGGCGGACTGGCGGGCACGCACCGGCCCCTCCCGCTACTACGCCAAGAGTCACGGCATGCGGATCGACGCCCCATTGTCGTAGGCCTTTACTCTCCACTCCATTAATGCTATAAAGCCCCACCGCGAACCGCCGGATCGTCCCGGCGGTTCTTTTCTTTTTTACGCGAGGAACGCAAAACATGATCAGCGCTCACAACATCGCCCTGGCCTACGGCAAACGGGTGATTTTCAAAGACGTCAACATCAAGTTCACCCCCGGCAACTGCTACGGCCTGATCGGCGCCAACGGCGCGGGGAAATCGACCTTTCTCAAGATTCTCGCCGGGCAGTCCGAAGCCGACAAGGGAGAGGTCATCGTCAGCCCCGGCGAACGCATCGCCATGCTGCGCCAGGACCAATTCGCTTTCGACGAGGAGACCGTCTTCCATACCGTCATCATGGGGCACAAGCGGCTCTTCGAGGTGATGCGCGAGCGCGAGGATCTCTATGCCAAGGGGGATTTCAGCGAGGAAGACGGTATCCGCTCGGGCGAACTGGAAGCGGAATTCGCCGAAATGAACGGCTATGAAGCGGAAGCCGAAGCGGCGGTGCTTCTCGACGGTCTCGGCATCCCCGAGGAATTACGCCACAAACGGATGAAGGAGCTGGAACCCGGCGACAAGGTACGGGTGCTCCTTGCCCAGGCCCTGTTCGGCAATCCCGACATCCTGCTGCTCGACGAGCCGACCAACCATCTCGACCTGAAATCCATCGCCTGGCTGGAGGATTTCCTCTTCCGTTTTCCCAACACGGTCATCGTCGTTTCCCATGACCGTCACTTTCTCAATCAGGTCTGCACCCATGTGGCGGACATCGACTTCGGCAAGATCACCGTCTACGTCGGCAACTACGATTTCTGGTATCAGGCCAGCCAGTTGACCCTCAAGCAGAAGCAGGACGAAAACCGCAAGGTCACCGACAAGGCCAACGAACTCAAGGAGTTCATCCAGCGCTTTTCCTCCAACGCCAGCAAGGCCAAGCAGGCGACCTCGCGCAAGAAGCTGCTGGAAAAGCTCACCGTCGAGGAACTGCCGGTCTCGTCGCGCAAATATCCCTTCGTCGTCTTCAAGCCCGAGCGCCCCTGCGGCGACATCATCCTTGAAATCAAGGGTCTGCATAAAAAGATCGACGGCGTCGAACTCTTCGGCGGCCTCGACCTCTTCGTCAACAAGGGGGACAAGATCGCCTTCGTCGGCGCCAACGCCCTGGCCAAGACCACCCTCTTCCAGATCCTCGCCGGTGAACTGGAACCGGACGCCGGCAGCTGCCGCTGGGGGGTGACCATCACCCCGGCCTACTTCCCCAAAGAGAACAGCCGCTATTTCGACAACGATCTCAATCTGATCGAATGGCTCTGCCAGTTTCCGCCCTGCGACGGCGAGACTTTCGCCCGCGGCTTTCTCGGGCGGATGCTCTTCTCCGGTGACGAGGCGACCAAGAAAACCCGCGTCCTTTCCGGCGGCGAGCGGGTGCGCTGCATGCTCGCGCGGATGATGCTCAAAGGGGCCAACGCCCTGGTTTTCGACGAGCCGACCAACCACCTCGACCTCGAATCGATCACCGCCCTCAATAACGGCCTCATCGCCTTTTCCGAAGCGATCCTCTTCACCTCCCACGACCATCAGTTCATCGAAACCCTGGCCAACCGCATCGT
>CALJLX010000458.1 GCA_937982495.1 uncultured Desulfuromonas sp. | reverse complement strand
GCCGAGGCCGATTCGCTGGGCAGGGCGAGATGGCCGATGATGACCCCGACGCGGCCGCGGTCGAGGGTGTCCGTTTTTCCTCCGGCGAAGGCGCGGTGTCCAGCGCGCAGCAGCAGGTGAAAGAGGGGATCGAGTCCGGCGGCGAAATCGGGGTCGATGGCGAGATCTTCGGGCAAGGGGCCGAGATCCCCCTCGATATAGCAACCCTTGGCGGAACAGACCTTATCCGGGGCGCCAATCCGCCGATCGTAGACTTCCTCCGGTTCCAGCAGCCAGCGCCCCTGGGGGGGGCGGCGGGAGCTGTTGACGCCGTTGACGATATTATTCCAGAAGGCTTCGAGGGTCGGCGCGTCGGGAAAAATCCCGCCGAGGCCGACAATCGCTACCGATTTTCCGTGCTTCATGCTCAGGCGGCTCCCTGCAGTTTGTTCCGCTGGAAGCTCTGGTTCAGCGAGGCATCGATGACGCACTCATAATCCTCGATGCGGGCGATGAGCCGGCCGTCGGTCGGATCGACGAACTCCATGTCGGCCGCCGCCGTGCTCGGACTCTGGCGGGTGACCTCGATGCGGATCTCGCAGCCCGCCTCGGGGAAACGCTCGGCGTACTGCCGGTAACGCCCGGTGAAGACCGGCAGGGAACCGGCGTTGTAGCGCTCGAAGCTCCACAGGATCATCAGCTGGAAGGCGCAATCGAGCACCAGGGGATCGGCGAGCCAGGAGTTGCGCAGGGGTTGGGCGATCCAGTCGCCGGGGGCGGGAGCGCCTTTGGCCCGGGCGCTGATACCACCTTCCGAGCAGCCGAGAATCTCGGTCAATCCCTGGAAGTCGGGGCCGTGGAAAAGCCGCTCCGGCCGGTAAATTTCACCGCTCGGCCGGGAGTAGGCCGCCAAATCCAGCGGCTCGGCCGCGGCCCGCGCGGCGGGGAGGCGGGTAGCCAGCACCACCCGGGCGCGGGCGTGGACCAGGGGCCGTCCGGAATCGACGCGGGCGGATAGCTCCACCGGCACCACATGGAAACCGTCGCTCTTCAAGGCCTTGCCGGTCAGCACCTGCAGGGAGCGAAGATCCTCGGCGCCGAGGGTCACCCCCTTCATCACCCGCAGGTCGTTGAAGCCGTGGAAGCGCAGGCCGGGGTTGTTGTGAATCGCCGCCTGCGCCAGCCATTCGACCATCATCGCCATGGGCAGCACCGCTTTCTTGTCCATGACGTGGGACTGGAGGAAGGGATACTGGGCGACGCTCAGATCGAGATCGAAAGCTTTGGAGATGTGGATGTTTTCCGGCGGCGCCGGCGGTTCTTCGGTCGCGGCGGCTTGCCGGGAGCCGAGAATGACCAGTTCCACCGGCCCGCCCGGCGGCGTCGCCAGTTCCTGGAGCAGGTAGTCGGCGCCTGCTTGCAGGCCGATTACTTCGACCCCTTCCTGGGCGAAGAGCTTTTTCAGCCCCGGCGTGACCATGCCGCCGTCCCAAGGCCCCCAATTGAGGGAGAGCACCCGGCAGTCGGGACGCAGCCGCGCTTGCTGCTGGGCGATCTTGTTGAGCACTTCATTGGCAACGGCGTAGTCGACCTGGCCGGTGCGGCCGAAGCGGCCGGTGGAAGAGGAAAAGAGGGCCATGAAGCGCAGTTCGTCGTCGCCGACGGCATCGAGCAGGGCGCGCAGACCGGCGATCTTGGTGGCATAGACCGTTTCGAACTGCTCCGGGGTTTTGTCGGCGATATGACGGTCGGCGAGCACCCCGGCGCCGTGGATCAGACCCCGCACCGGGCCGTGTTCCTCCCGCGCCTTGGCGATGATTTGGGTCAGCGCTTGTCTGTCACGCAGGTCGACGCTGCGATAGAGGGCCCGGCCCCCCGCTTCCTCGATGCGGCGCAGGTTGGCGCGGATTTCCCGGCCGTGCAGCAGATTCCGGTAGCGCGCTTCCAGATCCTTCGGTTTCAGCGGGCTTTCCGCATGCTGGAGCAGGGCCTGTTTGATGGCCGTCTCTTCCCGCAGATCCCGCAGCCACTCCGGTTCCGCCTCCGGCGCCGAACTCCGCCCGAGCAGAAGGAACGTCGCCTGCCCGGCCCGGGCCAGGGCGATGGCCACTTCCGCCGTGACTCCACGGGCGCCGCCGCTCACGACGACCAGATCGCCGGGGGCCAGGGGCAGTTCAACGGGTTCCCCCGCCAGGGGGGTAGTGGTCAGCTTGAGGGTATGCAGACCGGCGGCGGAAAGGCCGACTTCCCTTGGGCCGTCGCGGAGGATTTCCTCGGCCAGGGCCTGGGCCGCCTCTTCCGGCGAACTCCAGTCATCGGCCAGGTCGACGGCCTTGCAGTGGACCTTCGGCCATTCGTGGGCGGCGGTTTTGCTCAATCCGGCCAGACCGCCGGAAAGGGGGTCGGCGGGCATGGCGCCGGGCATCAGGCCGAAACTGCCGTTGAGGCGGGAGACGGTGATAAAGAGGGCGTCCCCCCCGGCGGCGACGCGATTGAGACCGGCTCCGGCGATCTGCATGAGGCGGAAAGCGCGCAGTAGGTCGCGGTCCTCGCAGCCGGCGGCGGGTGCGAGCAGGATCAGTCCGGCCAGCTCCGACGGCGCCGGGAGAAAATCGAGTTCATCGAGAGAGATCGGAAGAGCACACGTCTGAACTCCAGTCACGAATCACCATCTC
>CALJLX010000457.1 GCA_937982495.1 uncultured Desulfuromonas sp. | reverse complement strand
TGGCAACCAAGGTGCCGTTAGCGAAACCGGTCCCGCCGGCCCCGGCGGGAGGAGTGGAGCCAGCCGGATTGGCGAATGTCGAATCCAAAACCGCATCGAGGTAAAAATTGATCTCGCCGCTGTCGTAAATAAGGCCAAGGCGGGTATTCGTGGGATCGGCATTATCGAGCTCCGCGACATACCCGGTCAGACCGGTCCATTGGGCCGTCAGCTCATAGCCCCCGAACTGATTGAGCCCTTCGGTATCGATGATAGTGGGGGCAATCAGCCCGTTTACGCGCAAATCGCCGGAGTCGCTGAAGCGGTCGCCGACATTCAGAATCCCGTTACCATTGGTGTCGTACTGGATGGTGCTGGTCTGCGAATCGAAGCCGAGCTGATTGAAAACACCGGTCAGCGTATTCGCGTCTCCGAAGGCCGGAGCTCCGGCGGCACCCACATCCAAAATCAAAGGTACCGCGTAACCGGTCCCCGCCGTAACGGCCAACAAACCCAACCCAGCCACCAACCCTAGAATTTTCTTCATTTTGTTTCTCCCTTCCTACTTGGTTTACGTTCTTGAATTCCCAGATCTCGGGAAATGCTCCAATGGTCTGCCCGTAAAAATCGTTTACCGCAAAACCAAAAACACCCCTCGCCAAGGAATATTGCAAGGCAAATGCCAATAGCTAACATGCTGTTCTCTATGGAATTTAAATGCCGGCCGTGGGTTTTTTCCGGACAATCTGTAAAAGATTCCGACAGGTCTTTCCGTGTTTTTTACACTCTCGCCCCAATCGGAAAGAACTACGAGTCGGCCATCGACTTCTTCACCGGCATCAGCATGGCCGGCAGGACCAAGATATCGCTCAGCAGCGCGGTCAGCATGATCATCGCGCACAAGAAACCGAACTGAATGGTCGGCACGAAACTCGACAGCACCAGCACTCCGAACCCGATGACCAGAATGAGCGAGGTGGAGACCAAGGCGCCGCCCTTCTTTTCCATGGCGGCCAATGCCGCCGCCGACCGGCCCATCCCGCCGTGCCGCTCTTCCTGATACTGGTGTACGTAATGGATGGTGTCATCCACGGCGATGCCGATAGCGACGGCGGAAATGATAGCGGTCGCGGTGTTGAGGGGGATGCCCAGCCAGCCCATGAGCCCCAGATTGAAAACGATCGGCAAGACATTGGGGATCACCGCCAGCAGACCCAAGGCGAACGAGCGGAAAACGACAAAGAGGATGGCGAAGATGATCCCGCAGGCCAGGGCCAGACTCTGCACCTGGCTGTCGACGATGTTCCCCACCAGTTTGTTCACCAGCGAGGTTTTTCCGGTGACGACGATCTCCATCCCCGAGTCGGCGAAACGCTCCCGTAAAAAAGCCTGCAAATCCTCGATCCGCTCCTTCAAGACACTGGAACGGTGCTCGCTGATCTGGGCGGACAGGCGCGCCCAGCGGTAGTCGGAGTCGATAAAGTTGGCCAACTCGTCGCCGTCGTACAAGAGCAGGTACTGCGCGGCCATCTCCCGGGATTCAGGGAGGACATAAGCCTCCTTCCGATCTCCATGAAAGGCCTGGTTCATCTGTTTCAGAAAGTCGGCGACGGTGGTCGTGCGACTGATATCGGGCTGTGTTTCCAGATAGGCGGCGACCTCTTCAAGCATTCGCAGGTTGGCCGGATCCTTGAATGCTTCCGCCTCGGACGCGAAAAAGGAGATTTCCAGGGTATTCACCCCGCCCAGATGCGTGTCGACAAAATGCGTATCCCGATAAACCTCGCTGCCTTTCTTGAAATACTCGATGAGATTGGTTTCGACCTGAAGACGCGTGATGCCGATAACGGAAAGAATGACCAGGGCCGCCGTCCCCAGCAAAACCCCCAGCGAGTGGCGCGTAACCAGGCGGTTGAGAAGCGCCCCGCCGAAAAAGCCTCCCTCCCGCGCGGGAGTGCCCTGCTTCCGCAGCCCGGGCCGCCGCCGGAAGACCCAGACCCCCAGGGGCAAAACCGTTACCGACAGGACATATTCGGCGACCATGCCGCCGGCGGCGGCCAATCCGAAATGGCGGATAGGCGGGATGTCGCTGACGACCAGCGAGGCAAAGCCGACGGCCGTGGTCAGACTGGTCAGGAAACAAGGGACCGCCAGTCGCTCCATGGTCCGTCCCATCACCGTCACGACATCCTCTCCGGATCGATCCTGCTTTAAAAAATCCGAAAAAATATGGACGCAGTCCGATAGCGCCAAGGCCATCATCAGGGGGGAAAGAATCGAGGTCATGGGACTCATGGCCCCGCCGACCAGATAGAGCAGGGCCAGGGTCCAGATCAGGCAGGTCGTGACCACAATGACGGAAATGAAAACCGCGTAGCCGTTACGCAAAAAGAACCAGAGGAGCACGATCAGAATCAGATAGGTGAGCGGCATGAATACCGCCATATCCCGGTTCATGTAGCCGGCCATGTTCACATCCGTGACCAGCCATCCGGCCAGGTGCCACTCCAGTTCCGGGGGCGCGCCGGGATCTTGCGCGAAGTGGGTTTGCACCTGGCGTATCAGGCGGGCATCGTAGGTTTCGTCGCCCGGATGGGGAACGGTACGGATCAGATAGAGCGCCGCTTGGCCGTCATTGGAAACCAGCCCCCCCCGGATAAGGGGGTTATCGAGGGCCCGCTGCCGAATCCGCGTGAAGCCCTCGGCCGTGGTCGGCATTTCTTCCACTAACGGGCGGATGATAAAATCGTAATCGCTGCCGACAATGTCTTCGACATTGGTCAGGCTGACCACCTCACGCACCTCGGGGATACCTTCGAGGGCTTCGGTCCGGTCGTTTATCCACTGCAAGGTTCCGGCGGAAAAGATTTCCGGACCGGAAAAAGCCACCACTAGAAACTCGTCCTCGCCGAACTGATCTTTGAATTTTTCATAAAAAAGCAGGTCGGGGTCGTTCTCGATGATGAGCGACTCGACCGAGGTTTCAATCGGCAAACGGGAGTAGCCGATGCCGCCCAGGACCGTTATCAAACCAATAACACACAGAAAAATCTTGGGATAACCGACCAGAAGCCGATATGCCCGCTGGATCAATGTCGTAACCATGGTCACCCCCTGAAAAATCAAAGGTAATATTTGATCCGGAAAAAAACCTGATCGTTATGGTCATAAAGGCCGAAAATCGAACGATCTCCCCCCTCGAAAATGCTCGCCCCCACCGTGAATTCGGTACCCTTGAAATATTTCAGTTCGATTTCCGGCTGCAGATAAAAGCTGCCGTTGCCGACATTGTAATTGGCCTTGACCCCCGCCTTGAACCGCCCCCGCCAAAAGGTGCGATTGAGTTCGGCCAGCACGGCCATGTCGTGCTGATCGAAATAGAGAATATCGGCATCCGACCCCACAATCAGCTGATGCGACCATTGCAGGTTGGCGTACCAGTCGGACGGACTTGAATAATCGCCTCCCAGGACATAATGAAAAACCGGCCGCCGTATCGAGGTCAGATCGGTGGCCAGAAAGGAAACCCGGTCGAAGTAAGCGGCCTCGCCCCGCAACCCGAGCAGCCCGGCCGTGGTTTCAAACTCGGCACCGATAACGCGCTGACGACGGTGTTCCGCACGAATCGGCTCATCGGCCAAGACCGCTCCGGAAAGGGCGCCGAGCAGGTTTTCGCTGGAATAGCCGCCATCGAGAGAAAAATTCTTGATGGGAAAGCTGCTGAAATACGGCGCATCTTCCCACCCATAGAAATAACTCAACCCGACATCGACGCCGGAGAGGGTCGCGGTCACCCGACCACCGAATTCCGAATTGCGTAGAGTTTTGGTCGGCTCCCGTGTTTCAACCTGGCGAGCGAGTAGATATTGCCGCAGCGCCGGCGGCAATGGCCCTTCCCTGACATCTTCGCGCACCTGGCGATAAACCGCCCAGTCGGATTCGAAATAATCGAAAAGGGCCGGCTCGAACCAAGGTAGGTAAACCCCCTCGAAGGTCAGGTTGTCGGAGAAAACGCGCCCCCTGGCCATCCAACTGGGAATCTTACGGTCCTCCAGCTCATGCAGGATAAACTGCCTGCCGTCTTGAGGGTTCAGATTGTCGACAGGACCACCCTGATCGCCCTGGCCGTCCGCATTGGACCGGCCAGGCTC
>CALJLX010000456.1 GCA_937982495.1 uncultured Desulfuromonas sp. | reverse complement strand
GCAACAGGCCCAGGAATACACTATAGGATATCTCCATGTTTTTCCTTCAGCAGATAATAGTTGTTGATGCGCCTGACTTCGGAGAGTCGCGTTTGGAAGTCTTTGGGCAATTGCGCAAAGCGTCCAGCGTCCACGGCGAAATAATCAAGGGTGCCGTTGGTGAAAAAGTGTTCCGCGTCGTCGGGTGTCCTGGCGGTTACGGCCTCGCTGCGGGAATAAAATGCGGCGGAAAACTGCAACATGGTCGCCACCATCTGGGACGGCGCCAGGGGCCAGGCCAGCCGATTCAGGGCAACATGCAGCGCAATCCCATTTATTATCAGCCCCAGACCGGCCACCAGCAGGAACCGGGCCATGACCAGCAGGTCTTTCACCAGATGAGTCATCTTCTCAACCTCTTCCAGAATACTGGCGATGGTCTCCCGGCAGACGACTTCATCCTTTTTCGAGCGCAGGGCGATCTCCCCGACACTACGGATCGCGGCCAGGGGAGTGCGCAATTGATGGGAGGCGTCGGCGGTGAACTGCCTGACCTGCTCGAAGGAACGGTCAATCTTGGCAAGCATGGAGTTAAAGGTCATGGAAAGCCGGCCGAGTTCGTCATCCGGATTTTCTATGGCAAGCCTCTCTCCCAGGCGGTCCGCCGAGATGGTCCGCATCCGCTCAATGATCTTCTGCAGGGGCTTGAGTACCCATTTCATGGCCGCTCCAGACGATTTCTCCGCCGCTCCCGGCTTCCAGGAAACGCTCCACCATTTCCACGTCGTCCCGTAGGCCGACCTTGAGTTCGATACTCAACTGTTTCCACAGGAACACCTGAGAGAAGATCATAAAGACGAGAATCGTCAGGGTCAGCACCCCCAGATGCCAGAAGGTTATGCGAGCCCGAATACTTTTGAACACCCGCCGCAGATTCATGCATCCCCCTCTTTCATGATGAAACCGACACCCCTGATGGTGTGAATCAGCTTAATCTCAAAGCCTTTGTCGATCTTTTTACGAAGCCTGGCGA
Source organism: uncultured Desulfuromonas sp. (assembly GCA_937982495.1). Classification (GTDB taxonomy): domain Bacteria; phylum Desulfobacterota; class Desulfuromonadia; order Desulfuromonadales; family Trichloromonadaceae; genus Trichloromonas. The sequence continues at coordinate 2,333 of CALJLX010000456.1, read as the reverse complement.
TATGGACATCGATGATATTGTCAAGGGAGGTGGCCCGTCCTGTTTCCTGCCATACGTCGTAAGTGATCATCTTCCGGGAGACAAACCTGCCCCGGTGCCGCATGAGATAGGCCAGCAGATCGAATTCCCGGAGGGTCAGGTCAATAATCCTGCCGCCTCGATAGACCTCTCTGGTGACAAGATCAACCTCAAGATCGCCAACCTGCAGATGAACGTCCTGACCGGCCATGCTCCGCCGCAGGAGATTTCTGATTCGGGCCAGGAGTTCGCTCATGGCAAAGGGCTTGACCAGATAGTCGTCCGCCCCCTTGTCCAGGCCGAGGACCCGATCTTCCACGGCGTCCCTGGCGGTTAAAACCAATACAAAGGGCTGATCGCCGCGGCTGCGCAGGGCCGCCAGGATCTCAAGCCCGTCACGGCCCGGGAGCATGAGATCAAGAACCACCAGATCAAAAATCTCGGTGGTGGCCAGAAAAAAACCTTCTTCTCCCGTAAAGGCCAGGGTCACTTTATATCCGTCATCCTCCAGCCCTTTTTGCAGAGCCTGGGCAACCTTGATGTCATCTTCAACAATCAAAATATTCTTCATGGTTCCATCATAACCTGTAAGCCGCCTCAAAAGCATCTTACGTTTACCTGAAGTTTTCGTAAGGATCAGACCAACCCCGCGCCCAAGGCCACGGCGATGGACAGGAGCAGCATGCCGGTGAGCTTCTGTACGGTCTCCATAGTGATCTTGTGTAGAAAACGCTTGCCGATAATGACCCCGGCAAAGGCGGCCCCGCTGCCCGCGGCAATAAGCCGCCATTGTTCCGGACCGAAGGGACTGGTAAGCCCTGCAAGATAGAAAGAGACGCCGTATATGGCGATGCGGGCCATATCCACCAAAAAGCCGATAACCGCGTTGGTTCCGACAAAGGCCTCGGTTGAAATTCCCACCTTGGCCAGAAAGGCGGAGCGCAGGGCACCCTGATGGCCGGAAAAGCCGCCGAAAAAGCCGGAGAGAAGGCCGCCGATGAAGAGATGTCTGCCGCTGAATTTGAGACTTCGGAGGGCCGGCAGCAACTCAAACAGGGCGAACACCAGCATGAGCAGCGCCATGGTCAACTTGACCGGGGTAATCACTGCTGTCCGGGAACCTATGGCATAAGTGGCAAGCGGTTCAAAATTGGAGACATAGACCAGGGCAGCTGCGCCGCCAAAAGCGGCAATGACAGCGGGCAGACCGAAGGCCAGAACCAGTTTGCCGTTCGTGTGTTTCCCCACCATGGCCACTTTAAAGATATTGTTGGCCCCATGAACCACCGCCGTGGCCGCCACCGCCATCTCAATGGGAAAAAACAAAGCGAACACCGGCATCAGGAGAGTGCCGAGGCCAAAGCCGGAAAACATGGTCAACCCCGAGACCAGCAGGGCCGAAGTGCAGATAATGATATAGCTCATGACGCGACAACCTCCTCATACAATTCGTTGATTTTATGCTTCATTTCGTCCAGTAGAACCTGCCCGGCAGACGTGATCCGGTAATACTTGCGCTGCTTGTGTTCCACTGTCCGCGGTTCGCAGGAAAGCAGTCCCTGCTTTTCCATCTTGGCCAGGGTCGGATAAAGAGTGCCGGGGCCGATCACGTAACCGTGTCTGGCCAGCTCGTCGGTCAGCCCGACGCCGAAAACTTCCTTTTTTCCCGCATGATAAAGGATGTGCAGCTTGATAAATGCCAATTCGATTTCACGTCTCATTTCGTCTCCTTGTTAGCAAGTTATTATCGTATGTCGTTATCGATATATAATATTGAAATACGATACAGTCAACAATAATTCCGGATCACCCTGTTTTGCCTCTTGACGTCGACGAAGCGTTTTTACTTTCTCCATCCGTTATGGCGGGGATTTTACGCAAGATAAAAAAAAATTTACACCGGGGGTTTTCCAGCCTTCGCTCGTTTAAGGAAATAACGAGGTGAGTAACTATGTGGTCATGCGCCAAAAATCGAAAACACCTGAACGCCTACATGGACGGCGAATTGCCGGAACGGGCACTCCACGAGGTCGAACGCCACCTGGCGGGTTGCCCGACCTGTCTTCTTGAGCTGGACGGGTTGTGTGGGCTTAAACCGCTTTTGGAGAAGGTCGAAGTGCCTCCGATTCCTGCCGGGTTGTCGGCCCGGATACTGGCCGAAGCGGCGGTCCGGCAGAACCGGAAAGAATGCCAAAAAACGTCCGGTTGGCAATGGCGAGGGTTCCTGTTCCAACCCTGGCTGGCCAGAGGGGCGACCACCACTGCATTGGTCGTTGGACTGAGCGTTGGAGCCTTGATGGGTTGGACAAGCTACC
>CALJLX010000455.1 GCA_937982495.1 uncultured Desulfuromonas sp. | reverse complement strand
AGCCAACTTATAGCAAAGTCGGCGCGAGGGTGTCAACAGGTTTTTTTACGCTTTTCGCGAAAAAATAATCCGCCTCGCCGAGTGCCGTCAAACCAGCAGACTGACCAGGGAAAATGCCGCCGTTCCAAGCAGAAAGGGATCGCATTCCCGCGCCTTGCCCAAGGCGAGTTTGATCGCCACATAGGAGATAAAGCCAAAGGCCAGGCCGTTGGCGATGGAATAGGTCAGGGGCATGAGCAGCACGGTGAGAAAGGCCGGGGCCGCCTCTTCGAAGTCGTAGAAGTCGATCTGGCCGATACCGCGCATCATGAAGATGCCGACCATGATCAGGGCCGGGGCGGTGGCGTAGGCGGGAACGGCGGCGATGAGCGGGGTGAAGAAGGCCGCCAAGAGGAAGAGCGCGGCGGTGACGACCCCGGTCAGGCCGGTGCGGCCGCCGTCGGCCACCCCGCTCGCCGATTCGACGAAGGTGGTGGTGGTGCTGGTGCCGAGCAGGGCGCCGCCGACCGTGGCCAGGGCATCGGCGGTGAGCATCCGCGGCAGGCGGGGGATTTCCCCGTGCGGGTCGGCCATGCCCGCCTCCCGGCAGACCGCCAGCAGGGTGCCGAGGCTGTCAAAGAGATCGACGAACATGAAGGAGAAAATGCTGGCCCAGAGGGAGATGCGCAGGGCGCCGAGGATATCCAGTTGCAGGGCGATGGGTGCCGGCGACGGCGGCAGGGCGACGATCCCCTGCGGCCAGGGGGAGACGCCGAGGAGGATGCCCAGGGCGGCGGTGCCGAGAATCCCCAGCAGCATGGCGCCGCGCACCCGCTTGGCTTCGAGCAGGATCACCACAAAGAGCCCGAAAAGCCCGAGACGGGCGGGGGCGTCGAAGGCCCCCAACTGCACCAGCACCGCCTCGCTCTTGACCACCAGGCCGAGATTCTGCAAACCGATGAAGGCGATGAAGAGGCCGATGCCGACCGAGGCGGCGAGCCGCAGGGCCAGGGGAATGGCCCGGGCCAGGCGTTCCCGCACCCCCAGCCAGGTGAGCCCCAGGAAAAACAGGCCGGAAAGAAAGACGACGCCCAGGGCGGTCTGCCAGGGCACGCCCTCGCCGAGGACCAGGGTGTAGGTGAAAAAGGCGTTGAGGCCCATGCCCGGGGCCATCATCAGGGGGGCGTTGGCCCAGAGCGCCACCAGCAGGGTGCCGAGGGCGGCGATCAGACAGGTGACGGTGGTCAGGGCGCCCTGATCCATGCCGGTCAGGGCGAGCATGGCGGGGTGAACGAAGATGATGTAGGCGCCGGTGAGAAAGGTGGTGATGCCGGCCACGATTTCGGTGCGCGGGGTGGTGCCGTGGCGGTGCAGCTGAAAGAGGCGTTCGAGCATGGGATTCCGCGGGATCAGGGGTTGGGGGCTTGCAGCCGGGAGAAAAAGCGTTCGATATCCTTGCGCACCCCCAGGCTCTGGGCCTGGTTGACGGCGTGAAAGAGGGCCAAGCGGGCGAGATCGGCATCCCCGGCCCGCTCGTAAGCCAGGGCCGTGTGATAGAGGATCCGGGCGCGCGGGTCCTCTTCGGCGGTGGCATCCCGGGCCTGCTCGAAAAACAGCAGGGCTTCCTGGAGATGCCCGCCCACGTAGGCCAGCACGCCCTGGGCATCGAGATAGCGGGGGGAACCGGCGGGGAGTTGGCCCAGCAGGAGCTTCGCCCCTTCCGCGTCGGCCAGTTTCAGCGCCAACAGCAAAAACAGTCGATAGTGCAGCTCTTTTTTTTCGGCCAGATCGCCGCCTTCCTCCTCCAACCCGCGCTGATAGGCCTTACGCGCCGCCTCGGGTCGACCGGCGGCTTCCAGCAATTCCCCCTGGCGAAGATAGAGCGCAATCCCACCGGGTCGTTGCCGAGAAGCACGCCCCACCGCCTCGGCCGCGCCCAGGTAATCCCGCTGCTCGACCAGGGCATCGGCGCGGGCCAGATGTTGCTCGACGTTCAGTCCGCTTCCCGCCGGCCAAGCACACCCCGACAGCAGGAGGCCCAAACCCACGGCGGAAATAAGTTTTCGGCGAAGGCTGCTTATCGGCACGGGCCGCTCCAACAAAAAGGGCCGGAGCATGGCCCCGGCCCGGTTTTTTCGATCACTTCCCGTCAGGGCTTCATCCCGGTGATGCGATAAAGCGCCTCGATATATTTTTCGCCGGTCTTGCGCACGATTTCCGCCGGCAACGGCGGTGCCGGAGCCTTTTTGCCCCAGTCGAGGGTTTCGAGATAGTCACGCAGGAACTGCTTGTCGAAGCTCGGCTGCGGGCCACCGGGCCGATAGAGATCCTTGGGCCAGAAGCGCGAGGAGTCGGGGGTGAGGGCTTCGTCGATCCAGATCACCCGATCCTCGAAGATGCCGAATTCGAACTTGGTGTCGGCGATGATGATCCCCTTGGTATCGGCCAGATCGCGGGCGCGCTTGTAGATCGCCAGGGTCGTGTTGCTGATGGTGTCGGCAATCTCCCGGCCGCAGAGCTCGACCACCTTGGCGAAGGGGATGTTCTCGTCATGCTCCCCCAGTTCCGCCTTGGTCGACGGGGTGAAGATCGGCTCGGGCAGCTGCTGGCTCTCCACCAACCCGGCGGGGAGGGAAATCCCGCAGATAGCGCCGGTCTGCTGGTACTCCTTCCAGCCCGAACCGGAGACATAACCGCGCACGATGCATTCGACGGGGAGCGGCTTGGCCTTTTTCACCAGCATGCTGCGCCCTTCGAGCTGGTCGCGGTATTGGTGGGTGACGGCCGGGAAGTCGCTCACTTCGGTGGCGACGATGTGGTTGGGGATGATGTCGGCCATCTGCTCAAACCAGAACTTGGAGATCTGGGTCAGCACGAAGCCTTTGTGCGGGATGCCTTCGTTCATGATGACGTCGAAGGCGGAGATGCGGTCGGTGGTCACCAGCAGCAGGTATTCGCCCAGGTCGTAGATATCCCGAACCTTGCCCCGGTTGACGAGCTTGAGATCGCTGAAGTTGCTCTGGGTCATTATCATCGACATGTCTTAAATGTCCTTTTCGATCGAGGCTTGAATGGCGGGGGATTCGACAATGTTCGCCTGTTTTTTGAGGGCGTCCATCTTCTCCTTGAACATCTCTTCCTTCTTGCGGGTCAGCACCATCCCCTTGAGCTCCTCGCGACCGGCGGCGTCGAGCGCTGCCGGATCGGCGGCCTGCCGCTCCTTGAGAGCGGCAACCACGAACGTGCCGTCGACTTCATGAACGGCGGGCACCGCCGCCAGCTCTTTCTCCAGCGCGAAGGCGGCCTGAGCCAGTTCCGGCGCATTGCCGAGGCGGGGCAGGAAGTCGCCATTGGCCCGGCTGAAGAGCCCGGTCTCTTCGGTCCGCAGACCATCGGCCGCCGCCCGTTCCGTCAGGGAGCCGCCTTTTTGCAGGGCGGCGAGCAGCTCATCCGCCGCCGCACGGGCCAGTTCCCGGGACCGCTGCTTACGATAGGCCTCTTCGACCGCGCCGCGCACTTCGCTCAACTCGGGGATGCGACTCTCCTGCCGCTCTTTCAGGCCGAAAAGAACCACCCCCTGCGGCAGGACGAGGGGCCGGGCCAGATCCTTTTCTCCCAAAGTGAAGGCGGTGGCGGAAATCTCCGGCGCGGGGCCGAAGCCGTCGATCGCGCCGTCACGCTTGAAGAAACCGGTCTCCCGAATTTCCAGGGCGTTGGCCTGGGCGGCGCTTTCGAGATCGCCGGTCTTGCGGTTGATATTGTAGGCATCCATGGCCTTTTCCAGGGCCAGCTGCCGACTCTTCTCGGCGACAACCTCGGCCTTGACCTCGTCCCGTACCTCCTCCAGGGGCTTGATTCCCGGCTCGATATAACCGTCGCAACGGATGATGTGATAGCCGAAGGGAGTGGTGACGATTTCGCTGGTTTCCCCGGGCTTCATGGCGAAAGCGGCCTGTTCGAATTCGGGAACCATGACGCCGCGGGGGAAGAAGCCCAGGTCGCCGTCCTTGGGAACGGTCCCCTGGTCATCGGAATATTGCCGCACCAGGGCGGCGAAATCCTTGCCCGCCTTGACTTCGGCCAGTACCTGGTCGGCGCGCTGCCGTTGGCTCTCCCGGGTCGCCGCATCGGCGTCCAGGGGGACCTTGATCAGGATATGGGCGGCCTTGACCTGCTCGGGAATATCGAACTTGTCGAGATTGCGCCGATAGTATTTTTCCAGATCCTCGTCGCTGGCGACAACCTCTCCGGCATAACGGGCCGGGTCGAAAAGGAGGTAGCGCAGGGCCACCGTTTCGGGAAGACGGAAATCCTCCTTGGCGCTTTCGAAGAAGGTCTTGAGCCCGTCCTCGTCGATCCGCGCCCGATCCTCGAAGCCGGCCGGCGCCAGCCGCACGAAGGCGAGGTTGATCTGTTCATTCTGCCGGCGGTATTCTTCGTCGATATCGGCATCGCCGACTACGACCTGGCCGACAATCGCCTCCCGCGCCTTTTCCGCCAGCAGCTGCTGGCGCTGACGCCCTTCGAACTCCTCCGGGGTCAGGCGCTGATAAGCCAGTACCTGCAGATAACGGTCCTTGTTGAAGGCGCCGTTTTCCTGAAAGGCGGGCACGCGGGCGATGGCGTCGACCAGCTCCTTGTCGCCGATCTTCAGCCCGAGACGGGTCGCCTCGCGGGAAAGCAGCACCTGCTCGACGAGCATATCGAGCGTCTGGCGGCGCAGTCCCAGCTGTTTCTCCAGCTCCGGAGTGAATTGTTCGCGGTAGATGTTCTGATAAAGGGCGTAGAGATTGCCGTAGGCCGTTTGATAGTCGGCGAAACTGATCGCGTCATCGTCAATGGACACCGCCACGCTGTTGCCCTGGGCATCGCCCGTGTCGCCGGGCGACGTGAGCATGGCGTAGCCGATGACGAAACTGAGGATGATAATAGCGAACGCCAGTTTGATGAAGACCGATTTCTGCTTTTTCCGGATCAGATCCAGCATGCCGGGGAAGACTCCTTTGCGTGATTTAAGGGCTTGGAAACAGCGCATCATGTTAGACAATCAACTGCGCAAATGCAATATCTTTTTCCTTTTTCCAGCTTGAAATGCCCGGGCCTTTTTGATAGGGTGAACGCCATTTTTCCTCAGCCGCAAGCCCGCGCCCGAAAGGAGTTCAAGGTTTTCTATGTTCAATCTATTTGATGCCATCTGGGGGATGTTTTCCAATGATCTCGCCATCGACCTGGGAACCGCCAATACCCTCGTTTATCTGAAAGGCAAGGGCATCGTCGTCAGCGAACCGTCCGTGGTGGCGGTGCAGAAGGACAGCGTCGGGCAGCGGAAAGTTCTCGCCGTCGGCAAGGAGGCCAAGAAGATGCTGGGCCGCACCCCGGGCAGCATCGTCGCCATCCGCCCCATGAAAGACGGCGTCATCGCCGACTTCGACATCACCGAGGAAATGCTTCGCTATTTCATCCAGAAGGTCCATAACCGCAAGACCCTGGTGCGCCCGCGCATCGTCATCTGTGTCCCCTCGGGGATCACCCAGGTGGAAAAGCGCGCGGTCAAGGAGTCGGCCGAATCGGCCGGCGCTCGCGAGGTCTATCTGATCGAAGAACCGATGGCGGCGGCCATCGGCGCCGGGTTGCCGATCACCGAGGCCTCGGGCAACATGATCGTCGACATCGGCGGCGGCACCACCGAAGTGGCGGTGATCTCCCTGGCCGGCATCGTCTACGCGAAGAGCGTCCGGGTCGGCGGCGACAAGATGGACGAAGCCATCGTCCAGTACCTGAAGCGCAAATACAACCTGCTCATCGGCGAACGCACCGCCGAGCAGATCAAGATCGAGATCGGCAGCGCCTACCCCGAGGAAGAGGTCCACACCATGGAGGTCAAGGGGCGCGACCTGGTCAGCGGCATCCCCAAAACCCTGGGAATCAACTCCACGGAGATCCGCGACGCCCTTTCGGAAACGGTCAACGCCATCGTCGAGGCGGTGCGCATCGCCCTGGAACGCACCCCACCGGAACTGGCCGCCGACATCGTCGACAAGGGCATCGTCCTCGCCGGCGGCGGCGCCAACCTGCGCAACCTCGACGCCCTGCTGCGCGATGAGACCGGACTGCCCGTGGTCATCGCCGAGGACCCCCTCTCCTGCGTGGTCCTCGGTTCCGGCAAGGTTCTCGACGAGCTCGACCTGCTCCGGCGGGTGACCGTTCCCTCCTGATCTGGGAAAAGTCGCTCTACATCAATTCCGACGCGAAGAGGGCCATCGGCCCTCTTTTGCATGGTAGAGAAAGTTTCCGCGGATGTTCGATCTGCTGCGAAAATACCGAACCGTCCTTCTGGCCGCCGTCATGGTCCTTGCCGCGCTCCTGCTCTATTCGCAGAACCTGCGTCGGGCCGAGGAGCGGACCAATCTTTTCGAGCGGCTGATTCTGCAGATCATGGCCCCTGCCCAAAGCGGCCTGAAGACGGCCATCGACCGTATCGTCGGCATCTGGGACCGGTATCTCTGGCTGGTTGAAGCCGAAGAGGACAACCTGCTGCTGCGGGAAGAAAACCGGAGGCTGCGCAGCGAACTCGGCGCCCTTCAGGAACTACGCCTGACCAACGAACGCCTGAGCAAACTTCTCGACTTCCGCGACCGGCAGGCCCTCACCGCCCTCCCCGCCCAAGTCATCACCGAAGACGCGACCAGCTGGTTTCGCACGGTGATGATCGACAAAGGGAGCGATGCCGGCATTCGCGAGGGGATGCCGGTCGTCGTCGCCGAAGGAGTGGCGGGACGCATCATCCGCACCGCCCCCAACCAGGCGCGGGTATTGCTGATCACCGACGCCTCCTCGGCGGTCGCGACCCTCATCCAGCGCAACCGCAGCCGCGGGGTCTGCCGGGGGAGCGGCACCGGCCTCACCTTCGAGTTCGCCCTGCGCGAGGAGGATATCGAGGTCGGCGATCAGATCATCACCTCCGGCCATGGCGGAGTCTTCCCCAAAGGCCTGCCGATTGGTACCGTGGTGCGGGTCGAGCGGGAAGAGTACGGGATGTTTCAACAGGTCGAGGTTGCCCCCGCCGTCGACTTTTCCCGGCTCGAAGAGGTTCTGGTGTTGCTGGAGGAGAATCCGTGAAGCGCGGAGCGGGCTTTTTTCTGCTCAGCCTCCTGCTGCTCTTTCTGCAAGTGGCAGTCCTGCCTCGCCTGCTCCCGGACCATCTTAAACCGGATCTGCTCCTTTTGGTGGTCGCCTACCTGGGGCTGAACCAGAGCTGGTTGCGCGGCGGTCTGTGCAGCTGGTACCTGGGATCGCTGGAAGATGTCTTCGCCGGCAGCGACTTCGGCCTCTTCGGCATCACCTTCCTGCTGATTTTTCTGATGGTCAAGACCGGAGCGGGACGCTTCAACACCGAGAATCCGCTCCTGTTGCTGCTGCTGGCCTTTTTCGTGACGATGGTGAAAGGGATACTGCTCAGCATCCTGCTGTTGCTCTTCGCCGATGCCGGACGGCAATGGCCACTGCTGCTGCACATCATCCTGCCCGAAGCGGTCCTCAACACCCTTTTCGCTCTGCTTTTCCTGCGCTGCCTGCCGCGCCGCCGCGGGGAACGGCGAAGCAGACCGCAAAACCTCTCCCGCGGATTGCCCTCATGAGCCTTAACGGCGGCTGGGAAGATAACCCCGGCCTGAAAAAACGCTTCCTGCTCCTGTCCCTGGCGGTGGTCCTGATCTTTCTGCTGCTGGTGCTGCGCCTCTGGTATCTCCAGATCATCAGCGCCGACCGTTATCGCGAGCTTTCGGAAAAGAATCGTATCCGCTACATCCCCGTTGCCGCTCCGCGCGGACCGATCTACGACCGCAACGGGGAAATCCTGGTCGACAACCGCCCCTCCTTCATTATTTCCGTTCTGCGCCAGGAGGTGGAGGACAAGGACGCCCTGTTGGCTCGACTCGCGGAAATTCTCGGGGAGGATCCGGCTGAACTGGAAAAGCGCTGGCAGAGCGGTTCCCGCTTTCCCCGCTATCGCCCCTTTCCCCTGGCCGAGGATGTCAGCCGCGAAAGCCTCGAAGTCATCCAGGAAAATTCCGTGAACCTGCCGGGGGTGCTGACCGAGGTGCGGCCCTTGCGTTCCTACCCCCACGGCGAACTTGGTGCCCATCTTTTCGGCTATTTGGGTGAGATCACCCAGAAGGAATTGCAGAGCAAACAATTCAGCAGCGACTATCGGCCCGGAGACTTTGTCGGCAAGCGCGGGCTGGAAAAACTGCTGGAGAGGTATCTGCGCGGCATCGAAGGGGAACGACTGCTGGAAGTGGATGTCAAGGGACAGGAACTGCGCATTCTCAAAACCCAGGAGCCGCAACCGGGGAACAAGGTCTTTTTGACCATCGACCGGAAATTGCAGGCGGCCGCCGAGGCCGCCTTCGGCGAGGAAGCGGGCGCGGCGGTGGTGATGGATGTCAAGACCGGCGCGGTGCTCGCCCTGACCAGCCGCCCCGCCTTCGATCCCGCGCTCTTCGCCCGGGGCATCTCCGGCAAGGAATGGATCGACCTGCTGCAGAACCCCCGCCATCCCCTGCAGGACAAGACCATCCAGGGACAGTATCCGCCGGGCTCGACCTTCAAGATGGTCACCGCCCTGGCGGCGCTCAAGGCCGGAGCGGCCTATCCCTCAACCACTGTCGACTGCGGTGGCGCCCTGAGCCACGGCAACCGCAAATTTCGCTGCTGGAAACGCGGCGGCCACGGCCGGGTCGATCTGAAGCGGGCGCTCAAGGAGAGTTGCGACGTCTGGTTCTACAAGGTCTCCCTGGATCTCGGCATCGACCGCATCGCCGCCATGGCCCGCGCCCTCGGCCTCGGCATCCCCCTCGGGTTTCCCCTCGAAGGGGAAAAGACCGGCCTGGTTCCCGACCGCCAGTGGAAACAGCAACGCCACGGCACCCGCTGGTACGATGGGGAGACGGTTATTGCCTCCATCGGCCAGGGTTATGTTCTGACCACCCCCTTGCAACTGGCGGTCATGACCGCCGGTATCGCCAACGACGGCATCGTCCCGCGCCCCCAGGTCATCAGCCGCATCGAGGATCTGGCGGGGAACATCCTGGAGGAGATGCAGCCGGAAATCCTCAACGACGCCCAACTCAACCCCAGCGATCTCCAGGTCGTCAAAAGGGGGATGGAAGCGGTGGTTAACGAACCCGGCGGGACCGCCTACAAAAGCCGCTTGGACGAGATCCGCATCGCCGGCAAAACCGGCACTTCGCAGGTGGTCAAGCTCAAGGACGATCACGCGCCGAAACGGGAGATCGCCTACCGGTTCCGCGATCACGCCCTCTTTGTCGGCTATGCTCCGGCCCAAGCCCCGGAGATCGCCGTGGCGGTGTTGCTGGAACATGGCGGCAGCGGCGGCAGCAACGCCGCCCCCGTGGCGCAAAAGATCTTCGCCAGCTACTTCGACGTGCCCATTCCCGTGCATGCGCCCCCCTCGTCGCCGATGCCGGAGCCATCGCCGTTGTCGCCGGAGAGTTTTCCACCCACTTCGACCGACGCGGTGAACAGTCCTCCCGGGGGGGAAGGGGGGCCGGCGCAGCCGGGGGCAGCCTCGGCGATGACAGGCACAGCGCCGCTGATCGAACCTTCCACTCCCGCTCCGCATCCTCCTTCCTCGCCCCCCGTCGCGGACGATCGGAGCTTGCCGCCGGGAGGCGAGGAAATCGTTCCGGAAGCGGAAGGAGACTGATCGACATGTTCGACCGCAGACTTTTGACCCATTTCGACTGGGTATTGCTGCTCACCGTCATGACGGTGGCGGGCATCGGCATCCTCAACCTGTACAGCGCCACCTCGATCTGGACCGGCTCCGGCCCCCCAATCTACCTCAAACAGACCTACTGGCTGGGGATCGGACTGACTATCGCCCTGGGGGTCAGCAGCGTCGACTACCGCCATCTGGAATATTGCGGATTTTTCCTTTACGGCCTGACCCTCTGCCTGCTGCTGGCGGTACTGCTGGTGGGCAAGACCAGCATGGGCGCCACCCGCTGGCTGGACCTGGGCCTCTTCAATCTCCAGCCCAGCGAAATCATGAAAATCGTCATCATCATCACCCTGGCCCGCTATTTCTCCCAAAAAGGCAACGTGCGCGGCTATTCCCTGCGACAACTGTTCGTTCCCTTCGCCCTGCTCGGCGTGCCGGCGGTGCTGATCATGAAACAGCCCGACCTCGGCACGGCCATGATGGTCATCTTCATCGGCGGCACCCTGTCCCTCTTCGCCGGGCTCCGCCGAACGACCCTGGCGGTGCTGGCCGTCCTCGGCTCGTCGGCGGCCGGCGGCGGCTGGTTCCTGCTGCGCCCCTACCAGAAGCAACGCATCCTCACTTTTCTCAACCCCGAACATGACCCCCTGGGAGCGGGCTATCACATCATCCAGTCGAAAATCGCCGTGGGCAGCGGCGGCTTCTGGGGCTCGGGCTTCATGCAAGGAACCCAGTCGCAGCTCTCCTTTTTGCCGGAACGACATACCGACTTCGCTTTTTCGGTCTTCGCCGAGGAGTGGGGCTTCACCGGCTCGCTGATCTTGCTGGGACTCTATCTTTTTCTCATCATCTGGGGGATCTACATCGCCCGCCGCGCCTCGGACATGTTCGGCATGATGCTCGCCCTGGGGGTCACGGCCATGATCTTCTGGCACATCGTCGTCAATCTGGGGATGGTCATCGGCCTGCTGCCGGTGGTCGGAGTCCCCTTGCCCCTCTTCTCCTACGGCGGCACCAGCATGGTCACGACCATGATCGGCACTGGTCTGCTCCTCAACATCAGCATGCGCCGCTTCATGTTCTGACCCTTTTTCCCCGCCCGCGTCCCCGACCGCGGGGCACGCGATCCATCTTCTGCTATACTTGGCTCCGTCATTCGGGGAGGTGAAACCGATGCGCGAAGCCATGTTCTGGGAAAAACTCGACGGCGACCGGGTTCGCTGCGGCCTCTGTCGCCACGCCTGCGTCATCCCCCCGGGGAAGCGCGGGATCTGCGGGGTACGGGAGAACCGGGAAGGAAAACTGCTTTCCCTGGTCTACGGTCGGCTCATCGCCGAGAATGTCGACCCCATCGAAAAGAAACCCCTCTTCCATTACCTTCCCGGCTCCCGCAGCTACTCCATCGCCACCGTCGGCTGCAACTTCCGCTGCCGTCACTGCCAGAACGCCGAAATCTCCCAGTGGCCGCACACGGGGCGGGCGATCCCCGGCCGCGAGGTGCCGCCGGAAGAGGTCGTCGGCGCCGCCCTCGCCGCGGGTTGCCGCAGCATCAGCTACACCTACACCGAACCGACCATCTTTTACGAATACGCCTACGACACCGCCCTCCTCGCCCACGAGAAAGGGCTCGGCAACGTCTTCGTCAGCAACGGCTACACCGGCACCGCCGCTTTGGAACGGATCGCCCCGGTCCTCGACGCCGTCAATGTCGACCTGAAGGGCTTCACCGAAAAATTCTACCGTGAGGTGACCGGCGCCTCCCTCGCCGGGGTTTTGGCGACTCTCCGCGACTATCGCCGCCTCGGCATCTGGCTGGAAGTCACCACGTTGGTCATTCCCGGCTGGAACGACGGCGACGAGGAACTAGCGGCCATCGCCCGCTTTATCGCCGGAGAGCTGGGGGATCGGAGCCCCTGGCACGTCACCGCCTTCTACCCCACCTACCAAATGCTCGACCGCCCGCCGACGCCGGCGACCACCCTGCGCCGCGCCCGCCGGATCGGCCTGGAGGCGGGACTGAAGCATGTCTACGTCGGCAACGTGCCGGACACCGACGGCGAAAACACCTATTGCCCGACCTGCGGCGAACTGCTCATCGAACGGCGCGGCTTCCGACTGGGGCGAATCCGGTTGGAGCATGGCGCGTGCGGCGCCTGCCGGACGCCGCTGGCGGGCGTGTGGGAATAATCCATCAACGGACAAACGACAAGGAGAACCACGGCATGCGAAACAACAGAAAGAACGCCTCATGGCTGATCGGCGGCTGTGCGTTGTTGCTGGCTCTGGGCGGT
>CALJLX010000454.1 GCA_937982495.1 uncultured Desulfuromonas sp. | reverse complement strand
GACCACCGAGATCTACACTCTTTCCCTACACGACGCTCTTCCGATCTGTCAGGGCCGAACTGGCTGCGGAAGGGGTTGCCCACGATTCCCATTTGCCTATCGGGATTATGATCGAAATCCCTTCGGCGGCGCTTATCGCCGACCTGCTGGCGCGGGAAGCCGATTTTTTTTCCGTCGGCACCAACGATCTGATCCAGTACTTCCTCGCGGTCGATCGCGGCAACGAGCATGTGGCGTATCTCTATGAACCTTTGCATCCCGCCATTCTCCGCGCCCTGCGCCTGATTTGCCGGGCGGCCCGAGCCGCGTCGATTCCCGTCGGGATGTGTGGCGAAATGGCCGCCGATCCGCTCTACACGCTGGTGCTTCTCGGGCTGGGCTTCGACGAGCTGTCCATGAATCCGCCCAGTATCCCACGGGTCAAAGAGGTGCTGCGCCAGGTCTGCCGCTCCGAAGGGGAAGAACTGCTGGAGCAATTACTGGCTCTTTCGACCGCTTCCGAGATCAACCGCTGCCTGGAAGACGAAATGACCCGGCGTTTTCCCGAACAGTTCCGTCCTCCGGCCCCTTGATCCCCTATTTGTTATTGACCCAGGCGCCGGCTCTTGCTATAAGAACTTTTTTCAACCGGATCAAGACATTACGTTATTTCAAGGGAGAAGACACTCCATGGCCATGACCGATTTTCTTTTTACCTCCGAATCCGTTACCGAGGGGCATCCCGACAAGGTCGCCGATCAGGTTTCCGACAGCATTCTCGACGCTATCCTCGCCCAGGACCCCCGCTCCCGAGTCGCTTGCGAAACCCTGGTCACCACCGGGATGGCGATGATCGCCGGTGAAATTACCACCAATGCCCGCATCGACTATCCGGTCATCGTCCGCGAGGCGATCAAGGAAATCGGTTACAACGACTCGGCCATGGGTTTCGACTGGGAAACCTGCGCCGTTCTGACCTCCATCGACCGTCAGTCCCCGGATATCTCCCAGGGCGTGACCGAAGGGGAGGGGCTGTACAAGGAGCAGGGGGCCGGCGATCAGGGCTTGATGTTCGGCTATGCCTGCAACGAAACCCGCGAGCTCATGCCCATGCCCATCACTTTTGCTCACAAACTGGCCAAGCGGCTCACCGATGTGCGCAAAAGCGGCCTCCTTTCCTTTCTGCGTCCGGACGGCAAGACCCAGGTTTCCATCCAGTACATCAACGACAAGCCGATCCGGGTCGACGCCGTGGTCGTCTCTTCCCAGCACGCCCCCGATGTCAGCTACGAGACCCTCAAGGAAGCGATCGTCGAGGAGGTCGTGAAAAAGGTCATTCCCGACAACCTGCTGGATGAAAAGACCAAATATTTCATCAACCCGACGGGACGTTTCGTGGTTGGCGGTCCGATGGGGGACTGTGGCCTGACCGGGCGCAAGATCATCGTCGATACCTATGGCGGACAGGGTTCCCACGGTGGCGGCGCTTTCTCCGGCAAGGATCCCTCGAAGGTCGACCGCAGCGCCTCTTACATGGCCCGTTATGTGGCCAAGAACCTCGTCGCGGCGGGACTCGCCGACAAGTGCGAGGTACAGGTGGCCTACGCCATCGGCGTGGCCGAGCCGGTATCGGTCATGATCAATACCTTCGGCACGGGCAAGCTCCCCTCCAATGAGATCGCCCGCATCGCCCGGGAGGAGTTCGACATGCGCCCCCGCGCCATTATCGAAACCCTCGACCTGCTCCGTCCCATCTACCGGAAGACCGCCGCCTATGGCCATTTCGGCCGCGAACTACCCGAGTTCACCTGGGAACGCACCGACCGGATCGATTCCTTGCGCAGTCGCGCCGGTCTCTGATCGGGGATGGTTGAGAGACCCGAAAGGCGAACCGCAAGGTTCGCCTTTTCTTTCCCACCTTCGCGCTGACCGATGTCGAATCCGGTTGCCCTTCCGGACCTCTCCGTTATCGTCCCGACCCTCAACGAAGCGGGAAGTCTGCCGGAGTTGCTGGAGAACCTCGGACAGCAGCGGGGAATCTCTTTTGAACTGATCGTCGTTGACGGCGGCTCGCGGGACGACACCCGCATCCTTGCCGCTTCCGCCGCGAACGCCTATCCCCTGACCCTCGTCGATTCCCCGCCCGGGCGGGGAATACAGCTCAATGCCGGTGTTCGGCAGGCGAGGGGGGAATGGCTACTTTTCCTTCATGCCGACAGCCGTTTCTCCGATCCCACCGCGCTGGCGCGAGGGGTCAGGTATTTAATTGCCGAGAACCAACGCTTGGCCGATACCGTCATCGCCGGACGCTTCGCCTTGCGTTTTACGGCCACCGGCGGACAATGTCCCGGCGCTTATGCCTTTTACGAAAGCAAGGCGCGTCAAAACCGCCCAGGCTGCATCCATGGCGATCAGGGTTTCCTGCTCCAGCGGCACGTCTTCTCCCGCCTGGGCCCCTTCGACAGCGACCTGCCGTTTCTGGAGGATGAGCGCTTCGCGGCGCGGGTTTTTCAGCAGGGACGGTGGCTGTTGTTGCCGGCGGAAATCGCCACTTCCGCTCGCCGTTTTGTGACCGAAGGCCTGTTTCGTCGGCAATGGCTCAATGCTTTGATCCTCAACGCCCTGGCCATCGGCTGCTTCGATTTTCTGCGGGCGGCGCCGGGGCTTTACCGGAATCAGGATCAAACCGGCCGCCTCGATCCGGGCCTGCTCGTACGTTTTCCGCGGGAACTGTTGCGCCGGCCATGGCGGGAAAGGTGGTGTATCTGCTATGATTCGGCACAGTTTGCCCTGGACAATGCCTGGCAGCTGTTGCTGGCCCTCGATGTCCGCCGGGGTCTGAGGCGCCATCCCGATTATCGCGGCGAAAAGACCCCTTGCCTGGATCGTTGGGAAAAACCCTTGCGCCGATTGTTGCGTTGGCTGCCTGGGCGTTTTTTGTTGGCGGCGGGTTTTGCCGCAGGGGGGCTTTTGCTCTTGATTTTCGGCAGTCGGGCCGCCGGGAGATAGCTTCATTTTCATCATCCAACCTATCCGTTGTCGTCGCCGGAGAACCTGCTAAACTGCAACGGTTGTCACGCCAATCCGGAAAGGAGACTGCCATGCCGAACGTTTCGAAAATATATCCGCTTCTACTGCTCTTTGTCCTGTTGCTGGGCGCCTGTTCCACCTACAAGAGCCAGGAGGTTCCCTTCCGGCCGCCGTCGGCCTATTCCGGCATGCAGATGGTAGCGGGCGCCCAGGTCGCCGCCGAAGCTTACGCCGACAGTGCCGCGGCGCGGGAAAATTTCGGCTTCGATATCCGGGGCGCGGGGATTCTGCCGGTGCAGGTCATCATTGACAATATCGGTGTTCATTCCCTGTTGATCGTGCCGGATCAGACTTTCCTGGTCGATGACGAGGGGCGTTACTGGAACGTGCTGGACAACCGCACGGCCTATGAGCGTTTGGAAACCAGTTCCGAATTCGGAGAAATCGCCAAGGGTGCGGGCAAGGGATCCTTTATTGGTGCCGCCGGCGGCGCGCTGCTCGGTGCCGCCATCGGTATCGTCGCCGGTGAGAATGTCGGCACCGCCGCCGCCAAGGGCGCCGCCCTGGGGGCGGCCGGCGGGGCGGTGATCGGCGGCACCCAGTCGGGAACTTCCGGCGACGCCGGACGGCGGATTTCCCGGGATCTGGCCAACAAACATCTGGAAAACCGGAGTATCGCCGCCGGTACCCTGGGGCGGGGTTTCCTTTTCTTTCCCGCCGAAGCGAGTTCTGCTCGCGAAGTGCGGGTGCAATTCAAGGAGGTCGATACCGGCCGCCTGCACTCGCTGGTATTGCCTCTCTGAGAAGTTATCGACTAACGTTTACTCCCGGAATGATCCCGATCCTTCCGACTGACCGCATGTAAAGGAGCCACATCCGTAATGAATGAAAAAAACTTGGATTTTAAAGTCAAAGATTTGCACCTGGCGACCTTGGGCCGCAAGGAGATCGAATTGGCCGAGGTCGAAATGCCGGGCCTGATGGCCCTGCGCGAGGAATATCGAGGCAAGCACCCGTTGAAGGGGGCGCGGATTACCGGTTCGCTGCACATGACCATCCAGACCGCCGTGCTGATCGAAACCCTGGTGGACTTGGGCGCCCAGGTTCGCTGGGCGTCGTGCAACATTTTTTCCACCCAGGATCAGGCCGCGGCGGCGGTGGCGGTCGGTCCCGGGGGGACGCCGGAAAAACCGGCCGGGATTCCGGTCTTCGCCTGGAAAGGGGAGACCTTGGCCGAATACTGGTGGTGCACCGAGCAGGCCTTGACCTGGCCCGATGGGCAGGTGTCCAACATGATTCTCGACGACGGCGGCGACGCCACCATGATGGTTCTCGAAGGAGCCAAATGGCAGGAATCCGGGGTACCAGAACTGGGGCAAGAGGATCCCGAGGACTGGATCGAACTCGTCAAGTGCCTGCGGGAGTCCATCGCCGCCCGGCGCAACGATTGGGTCGAAATCCGCAATTCCATCCGCGGCGTCACCGAGGAAACGACCACCGGCGTCCATCGTCTCTATCAGTTGCAGCGAGATGGCCTGCTCCCTTTCCCGGCGATGAACGTCAACGACTCGGTGACCAAGAGCAAGTTCGACAACGTCTACGGCTGCCGCCATAGTCTGGTCGACGGCATCATGCGCGCTACCGACGTCATGCTTTCCGGCAAGGTGGTTGTGGTCTGCGGTTACGGCGATGTCGGCAAGGGCTGTTGCCAGTCCCTGCGCGGCCAGGGGGCGCGGGTCATCGTCACCGAGATCGACCCGATCTGTGCCCTGCAGGCGCTCATGGAAGGCTACGAGGTCAAAACCCTGGAGGATGTCGTCGATACGGCGGACCTTTTCATCACCACGACCGGCAACCGCGACGTCATCCGCGTCCCCCATATGACCCGGATGAAGCATAACGCCATTGTCGGCAATATCGGCCACTTCGACAACGAGATCGAAATGGCGGCCCTGGCCAAGGTTCCGGGGATCAAGAAGGTCAATATCAAAAATCCCAAGGAGCACGGCAATCAGGTCGATCAGTGGTATTTCCCCGATGGTCACGCCGTCATCGTCCTGGCCGAAGGGCGCCTGCTCAACCTCGGCTGCGCCACCGGCCATCCCTCTTTCGTCATGTCCAACAGTTTCACCAACCAGGTCATGGCCCAGATCGAACTCTTCAACAATGATGGTCGCTATGAAAACCGGGTGTACGTGCTGCCCAAGCGGCTCGATGAAAAGGTCGCGCGGCTGCACCTCGGCAAACTCGGCGCTCGCCTGACCATCCTTCGCCAGGAACAGGCGGAATATCTCGACATTCCCGTGGAGGGGCCGTACAAGCCCGATCACTACCGCTACTGAGCCTGTTCTGATCCCAAACAAAAAGCCCACCTCTCTGGTCGAGGTGGGCTTTTTGTTTGGGAAATTTTGAAGCTAGTCCCGGGTCGAAAGCAGCAGCCATACGGCCAGTAGGGTGAAGATCAGCAGCGCCGACCAGGCGGCGACGAAGGGTGGGATGACCGCCGAGTAGCCGAGGGTGGTAAGCAGGGTCTGCAGGATGAAAAAGACCACTCCGACTGCTACCGAGAGGGTCACGCCGACAGCCAGGCTGGCGGAGCGTCCCTTGCGCAGGGCGAAGGGGATGCCGAGCATGGTCATGGTCAGGCAGGTGAAGGGATAGGCCAGGCGGGCGTGCATGTCCACCTGGTAATTCCGGGGGTTGTAACCCTCGCTTGCCATCTTGTCGACCAGGCTGCGCAACTCGAAAAAACCGAGTTGTTCCGCTTTGTAGAAGGTTTCCGTGAAGTCTTCGGGTTTCTTGGCCAACTCCAGCGATTTTTGGGGGAAGCGCAACCGTTCGACAATCATGCTGGAATCGGGGTCGTAACGGTAACTGACGAGGTCCTCGAAGATCCACATCCCCTTCTCGAAGCGGGCGAGGGAGGCGTCCTGGCGGCTGACCAGATGGAATTGCTCATCGAATTCGAGGATGGTCACGCCGAGCAGTCGATTGTTTTCCGGTTGCGACTGGCGTACATGGTAAATCGTACCGTCTTCCCGAAACCAGATATTGTCCCGCTTGAAGAGGATTTCCTGCTTGCCGCGCAGTTCGTTTTGCAAAATGAAGTGGATTTTTTTCTGGTTGACGGGAATCAGAAATTCATTGACGAAAAAAAGCCCGACGGAGAGCAGCAGGCCTGAGATCAGCAGCGGCAAAGTGATCTTCCAGATACTGATGCCGCCCCCCCGCATGGCGGTCAGTTCGTTGCTTTTCGATAAGCCCCCCAGGGTGCCGAAGGCGGCAAGCAGGGTCGCCAGGGGAATGACCTGAGCCACGGCCACCGGAAGCATATTGAGCAGATAGAGGGCATAAAGGGAAATCGCCGCGCCATGCTCCAGAAAGTCGTCGACTTTTTCCAGAAAATCAACCAGCAGGAAAATGCCGGCGAAAGCCCCCAGGGACAGAAGGAGCAGGCGGGTGAAAAAATGGAGAAGATAGCGATGGAGAAGACTCACGCTCGGCCCCCCTTGCGTTCCTGCCACAGGGAGAGAGCCCGGTCCCAGAGGGACAGCCGACGTTCCTGGGCGGCGCGCTGGAAGAGGATGATCCCGCCGACGAAAAAGATCAGGCTGGGAAACCAGAGGCTGAGCGCGGTGGGAAAGCCCGACTCAACCACCAGGGTTTCGGCCAGGGAGAGGGAGAGATAATAGCTAAGGAATACGAACAAGGCGATGGAGAAGTTACCGCTGCGGCCGGAACGCTGGGCATGCACGCCCAGGGGAACCCCCACCAGGGCAAAGAGGAGGGGCGCCAGGGGGAAGATCAGGCGACTGTGAAATTCAATGGCCAACTTGGGATTTCCCGGTTTGGCGTCGGAATCGGGAAAAAGGGTTTTGGCAAGTTCCCGGGAGTCGATCTCCGCCGGTTTCGGTGGTCGCTTTTCCGCCTGTTCCAGTTGTTGCCCCATATTCAGGTTCACGTCGTAGGTGGAAAAACGGATGATCTGATCCGCTTCCTTGCCCGGGGTGGCGCGATGGATGGCGCCGTTTTCAATGCGCAGGGTGAGAGTCAGGGCTTTGGGATCGGAGAAGATTCTGCCCTGTTGGGCAAAGATGATCGATGGGGTCGTCCCGGTTCGTTGGTCGGAAATCATCACCCCTTTAAAAATATGATTCTCTTCGTCCTCTTCGTCGACATACAACACCAGATCGTCGAATTCGGCGTTGAAGACGTGGGGCTGGATGCCGACATTGGCGCGTTTGGCCGCGATGTTGAAAATCTGCTCACGAAAGGCCCGGTTCCCCGCCGGCCCCAAGACGAGGGTGAGCAACGCGGTCAACAGAGCGGTGAGAACGGCCAAGGCCAATACCGGCCGGAACAAGTGATAGAGACTAACGCCCGAAGCCTTGAGGGCGATGATTTCGCTGTCCGAGGAAAGGCGCCCGAAGCCGAGCATCACCCCGAGCAGGAATGCGAGAGGCAGGGTGATGACCAGGAAAGTCGGAATCAGAAAGGAAAAAAGCTGAATAATCTCAATGGCGGGAACCCCTTTGTTGATGATAAGTTCCATCAACTTGAGGATGCGCCCCATGAGCAGCACGAAAGTGAAGACGACCAAGGCAAGAAGGGTGGGTACTCCAACTTCCCTGGCGATATAGCGATGAATTCTCCCGATGGACATGGGTGC
The DNA here is from genome assembly GCA_937982495.1 of uncultured Desulfuromonas sp. GTDB lineage: Bacteria > Desulfobacterota > Desulfuromonadia > Desulfuromonadales > Trichloromonadaceae > Trichloromonas. The sequence continues at coordinate 2,488 of CALJLX010000454.1, read as the reverse complement.
GAATCTTAGACCAACGGGGGGCGCTTGTAAACCAGATTTCAGGTGTTTTTTTGCTTGCCCCGGCGGCGAAGGGCATGCTATAGACACCCGTTGTCCGAAATCACGCACGCTTCCGGACCTGCCGGACGGTGTTCCGCCAAATTGTCGCGGAAAATCCGGTGGGAAGGATGGAGGCGGAGGAACTCAACCACCCCAAGAAGGAGAAGTCCCCATGGCTCAGATCACCATGAAACAACTGCTGGAAGCCGGTGTCCACTTCGGACACCAGACCAAGCGCTGGAATCCGAAGATGAAACCCTACATCTTCGGCGCCAGAAACGGTATCTACATTATCGATCTGCAGAAGACCGTCCGTTACTTTCGGACTGCTTTCGATTTCATTAAGCAGACCGTCGAAAATGGCGACAAAATTCTCTTTGTCGGCACCAAGAAGCAGGCCCAGGACGCCATCATGGAAGAGACCCTGCGCGCCGGCCAGTTCTATGTTAATAACCGTTGGCTCGGTGGGATGCTGACCAATTTTTCCACCATCAAGGGGAGTATTGATCGGCTCAAGAAGATTGAGGTCATGTCCCAGGATGGGACCTACGATCTGATCACCAAGAAAGAGGCGCTGCAGCTGGAGCGTGAGCGCGCCAAGCTGGAAAAGAGCCTGGGTGGAATCAAGAATATGTCCAAGCTTCCCGGCGCCATTTTCGTCATCGACCCCAAGAAGGAGACGATTGCCGTCAAGGAAGCCCGTAAGTTGGGAATCCCCGTGGTGGCGGTAGTCGATACCAACTGCGATCCCGATGACATCGATTATATTATTCCCGGCAACGACGATGCCATTCGCGCCATTCGCCTCTTCGCCTCGAAGATGGCCGAAGCCTGCATGGAAGGCAGCCAGGCGCGCGAAAACACCATCCGGACCGACGCCGAGGGGGCCGATCAGGTCGAAGCGGCACAGGGCGTGGCCGAGCAGTCGGCCGAGGCCTGATTTTCTTCTCGACAGGATCAATATAAAAGCGCCCTCAGGGGCGCTTTTTTGAAGATTGAACGGTAAGTTTTTTGTTTTAACCAACCTGAATCTTATCTGTCCGGGTTTCGGGCAGGTTGCTGGAGGATTGTCCGTGGCACAGATTACAGCATCGATGGTATCGGAATTGCGCGCCAAAACCGGCGCCGGCATGATGGATTGCAAAAAAGCCCTGACCGAAACCGGTGGGGATATTGAGGCGGCGATCGACTACCTGCGAAAAAAGGGCCTGTCCGCCGCCGCCAAGAAGGCCGGACGGGTCGCGGCCGAAGGCATGGTGACCGCCGCCGGTCAGGGCCGGATCGGAGCGATTGCCGAAATCAATGCCGAGACCGATTTCGTCGCCAAGAACACCGCCTTTCAGGCTTTTTCCGCCGGCGTGGCCGATGCCGTCATCACCCAGGCTCCGAAGGATCTGGAGTCGTTGATGGCTGCCCCGTTCCCCGGCACCGGCCGCACGGTCGCCGAGGAGCAGACCCACCAGATCGCCACCATCGGCGAGAATATCAACGTGCGCCGCTTTGCCCGCTTTGCCGTTGACGCCGGTGTGGTGACTTCTTATGTACATGCCGGCGGCAAGATCGGTGTGCTGATCGAACTCGCCACCGCCAAGGACGATGATGAGCGAGTGCTGGCCTTGGCGCGCCAGTTGGCCATGCATGTGGCCGCCGCCAATCCCCAGTATCTCGAACGTCAGGAAGTTCCCGCCGAGGTTGTCGACCGGGAAAAAGAGATCATGCGGGTCAAGGCCAAGGAAAGCGGCAAGCCCGACCATCTGGTCGAGAAGATTCTCGACGGCCAGATCAACAAATTTTTTGGCGAGGTCTGCCTGCTTGAGCAGGCCTACGTCATCGATCCCGACCAGAAGGTCTCCAAGGTGGTCGAGGCCCTCGCCAAGGAGATCGGCGCTCCGGTCAAGCTTGCTCGTTTCGCCCGTTTCCAGCTGGGTGAGGGCATCGAGAAAAAAGAGGGTGATTTCGCCTCCGAAGTCGCCTCGCTCGTGAAGTGATTTTATCCCTACTCTATAAGGCTCCCTGGTGAGGGGGTCTGGCGGAGAAGCAATGACCGACGCGAAACCTTCCTATCGAAGAATCCTGCTCAAACTCAGCGGCGAGGCCCTGGCCGGCAATCAAGGCTACGGCATCGATCCCAATGTGATCGTCGGTATCGCCGAGGAAATCCGTGAGGTCACGGCCTTGGGTACCCAGGTTGCGCTGGTGATCGGCGGCGGTAATATTTTCCGCGGCGTCGCTGCCGCTTCCAAGGGGATGGATCGGGCCAGCGCCGACTATATGGGGATGCTGGCGACGGTGATGAACAGCCTGGCCATGCAGGATGCCCTGGAAAAGGTCGGGGTGGCGACCCGCGTGCAGTCGGCGATCGAGATGCAGCAGGTGGCCGAACCCTACATTCGCCGTCGCGCCGTGCGCCACTTGGAAAAGGGTCGGGTGGTGATTTTCGGCGCGGGCA
>CALJLX010000453.1 GCA_937982495.1 uncultured Desulfuromonas sp. | reverse complement strand
GGGAAATCGCCGAGCGCCGCCACGCCGAGGAGGAGTTGCGCCTCAACCAGCGCCAACTGCTGCAGGCGGACAAACTGGCGGCCCTGGGCACGTTGGTTTCCGGCGTGGCCCACGAGATCAACAACCCCACCGGCCTGATCCTCCTCGAAGCGCCCAAACTCATGCGTTTTCATGCGGACGCGGCCAAGGTGCTCGATCGCTATTACGACGAGAACGGCGATTTCCAATGCGGCGGACTGCCCTATTCGCGCATGCGCGAGGAGGTGCCGCGCGCTCTCGACAAGGTGCGGGAAGCGGCCAAGCGGATCAAGCACATCGTCGACGATCTCAAGGATTTCGCCCGGCGCGACGACAACGGCGACCACGCCCCGCTCGATCTGAACGCCGTCGCCCAGGCCGCCGTGCGCCTGACGGAACCCTCCATCCGCAAAGCGACCACGCGCTTTCGCGCCGACTACGGCGCCGGGATTCCCGCCATTCGGGGGAACGCCCAGCGCATCGAGCAGGTGCTCATCAATCTGCTGCTCAACGCCTGCCAGGCCTTGCCCGACTCGAGTCGCGCCATTGAACTCGTCACCCGTCACGATCCGGAGAGGAATCGGGCGATTCTGCAACTTCGCGACGAAGGGAGCGGCATCGCCCCGGAGAACCTCGCGCGCCTGACCGATCCCTTCTTCACCACCAAACGGGACAGCGGCGGCACCGGCCTCGGCCTCTCCGTCTCCGCCGGCATCGTCAAGGAACACGGCGGCACCCTCGAATTCGCCTCGGTCCCCGGCGAAACCCTCGTCACCCTCTCCCTGCCCGTCTTCCAGGAGGAACCGACCCGTGAGTGAACGGCTCTATCCCGCGTTTAAAATTCTGCTGGTGGACGACGAACCGGACTGGCTCGGCTCCCTCGCCCTGACCCTGGAAGCCCGCGCCGGGCTTTCCAACCTCGTCACCTGCGACGACAGCCGCCGGGTCATGGAGTTGCTCAATCAGGGGGGGATCGGCTTGGTCGTGCTCGACCTGACCATGCCCCATCTTTCCGGGGAGGCGCTGCTCAAGGAGCTCGCCGAACGCCATCCCGAGGTCACGGCCATCGTCCTCAGCGGCCTGAACCAGCTGGAGACGGCGGTGCGCTGCATGAAGCTCGGCGCCTTCGACTACTGCGTCAAGACCGACGAGGAGGAGCGCATCGTCGGCGCGGTGCTGCGGGCGGTGCGCATGCAGGAGATGCGGCGGGACAATCAGGAGCTCTCCAGCCGCCTGGTCTCCGGCGAACTGCGGCAGCCCGAGGCCTTTGCCGGCATCGTCACCGGCGACCGGGGGATGCTGGCGCTCTTCTCCTATCTGGAGGCGGTGGCCAAGAGTCCGCAGCCGCTGCTGATCGCCGGCGAAAGCGGGGTCGGCAAGGAACTCTTCGCCCGCGCCGCCCATCGCCTGAGCGGTTGCCGGGGCAAGCTGGTGACGGTGAACGTCGCCGGGCTCGACGACACGGTCTTCGCCGATACCCTCTTCGGCCACCTGCGCGGGGCCTTCACCGGCGCCGAACAGGCGCGGCGGGGCATGGTCGAGGAAGCCGCCGAGGGCACGCTGTTTCTCGACGAAATCGGCGACCTGAGCATTCCCTCCCAGGTCAAGCTGCTGCGGCTGTTGCAGGAAGGGGAATATTTCCCCTTGGGCGCCGACCTGCCGAAGCGTCTCAAGGCCAGGATCATCGTCGCCACCCACCGGGATCTGGCGGCGCGGGAGGATTCCGGCGCCTTCCGCCGCGACCTCTATTACCGCCTGCGCACCCATCGCATCGAAGTGCCGCCCCTGCGCGAGCGCCCCGGCGACATCCCCCTGTTGTTGGAACACTTTCTTGCCGAGGCGGCGCGCGCCCTCGGCAAGAAAAAGCCGCCGGTGCCTCGGGAGCTGGCGCGCTTCCTCGCCGGGTACGCCTTCCCCGGCAACGTCCGCGAACTGCGGGCCATGGTCTACGACGCCCTCAGCCTCCACCGCGACGGGCCGTTGGCCCTGGACGCCTTCGTCCAAGCCGCGCGCCAGGCCCCGGATGCTCCCGAGGTGGCCGCCGTCCCCAGCCGCAACCCCTTCGCCGGATTTCCCGAACTGCCCACCTTCGCCGAAGCCGCCAGCTTTCTGGTGATGGAGGCGATGGACCGCGCCGGTCACAACCAGACCCTGGCCGCCCGCCTGCTCGGCATCTCCCAGCCGGCCCTGAACAAACGGCTCAAACAGATGCGCGAGGGCGGGGCATAACCTGGGGTTATGGCTATAACCCCAGGTTATTAACGGTTCTATCCAGTCGAAATTATTGAAATTTTTATCGCACAGCCACCCCGGGCCATAACCCCGGGTTATGGCCGCGCTTCCCGCCTGTTTCGAACAAATCCGGAAAAACTCAATGATTCCAGTCTGATAAAATATTTTTCCGGCTTGGCACTCTCCATGCTCTAGGGAATAGGCAAGCACGGTGTCGCGTAGACGACATCGGCAACCCGGACCCAACCAATGGAGGTACCCCATGGCAATGTTCTGGATCCAATTCATCCTCGTTCTCGGCGCGGTGCTCATCGGTATCCGCAAAGGCGGCGTCGCCCTCGGTCTGATCGGCGGCCTCGGCGTTTCCCTGCTCGTCCTCGGTTTCCGCAGCTCCCCCTCCGAACCGCCCATCGCCGTCATGCTCATCATTCTGGCGGTGGTTACCGCCTCCGCCACCTTGCAGGTTGCCGGCGGTCTCGACTACCTGGTGCAGTTGACGGAAAAGCTGCTGCGCGCCCATCCCAAGTACGTGACCATCCTCGCCCCGCTCTCGACCTTCTTCCTCACCGTCTGCGTCGGCACCGGCCACGCTGTCTACGCTTTGCTGCCGGTTATCGCCGACGTGGCGCTCAAGACCGGCATCCGCCCCGAACGGCCGATGGCCATTTCCAGCGTCGCCTCGCAGATGGGGATCACCGCCAGCCCGGTGGCCGCCGCCGTCACCTTCTTCCTCGGCTTCGCCGCCAAGGCCGGCTATCCGGTGACCCTCATCGACATCCTCTCCGTGACCATGCCCGCCGGGGTCATCGGCCTGCTCACCGCCGCCCTGTGGAGCTTCAACCGGGGCAAGGATCTGGACAAGGATCCCGAATACCAGGCCCGCCTGCAGGATCCGGAATTCCGCAAGGCGCTCGATGTGAACGTCACCACGCTGGACAAGCAGATCAGCAAGACCGCCAAGCTCTCCGTCGCCCTCTTCTTCGCCGGCGTCGGCACCATCATCCTCTTCGCCGTCTACCCCCAGCTGCTGCCCCTCAACGGCGAGGGCAAGGCCGTGCCGATGACCACCGTCGTCCAGTTCGTCATGCTCGCCTACGGTGCCTTCATCATGTTCGCCGCCGACGTGAAAGCCAAGGACATCGCCCACTCCAGCGTCTTCATCGCCGGCATGATCGCCGTCGTCTCGATCTTCGGCATCGCCTGGATGAGCGATACCTTCATCGCCGCCAACAAGAAATTCCTGGTCGACAACATCGGCATCATGGTCAAGATCGCCCCCTGGACCTTCGCCATCGCCACCTTCTGCATCTCGGCCTTCGTCAAGAGCCAGGCGGCCACCCTCGCCATCACCCTGCCCCTGGGCCTGGCCCTCGGCCTGCCGGTGCCGCTCTTGCTGGGCTTGGTGCCGGCCAGCTACGCCTACTTCTTCTTCGCCTTCTATCCCAGCGACCTGGCGGCCATCAACTTCGACCGCACCGGCACCACCCGCATCGGCAAGTACCTGCTCAACCACAGCTTCATGATTCCCGGCCTGATCGGCGTCAGCGTCTCGACCATCGTCGCCTACACCATCGCCAGCGTGATTCTCTGATTTCGCGGTTTCTCGACAGCCAACGACAAAAGGCGCCGGACAGGGCGCCTTTTGTCGTTAGGGTGGCGGCGGAGCGTGCGGAAGCTTGCCGGCGGTGGGTTTGGAAGTATGATTCAAATCGAAACAGGAATTTTGGGCGGCTACCCGGCGCGGATCACGGCGAGGAGGTTCCGGCATGGCGAAACGATCCTATCCCCTGTCCAAGGTCTACGGACTGCTCGAACCCGGCCCGGTGGTGCTGCTCACCACCGCCGGCAACGGGCGCGCGAACATCATGACCCTTTCCTGGCTCACCATGATGGAGTTCGAGCCGCCGCTGGTGGGGTGCGTCGTCGGCGAACGGAGCCATTCCTTCGGCCTGCTGATGGCGTCCCGCGAATGCGCGATCAACATTCCCACCGTGGAGCTCGCCGAGCAAGTCGTGGCCTGCGGCAATTGCACGGGGGCGGATACCGACAAGTTCGCGAAATTCGGCCTCACCCCCAAGCCGGCGGCGCGGATCGGCGTCCCCCTCGTCGCGGAATGTTTCGCCCAGCTCGAATGCCGGGTGACGGATACGGGGATGGTGGAACGCTACGGCCTGTTCGTCCTCGAAGTCGTCAAGGCCTGGATCGATCCCGCCGTGAACAACCCGCGAACCATCCATCACCGCGGCCGGGGCGCCTTCATGGTCGCCGGCGAGACGATCCAGCTGAAATCGAAGATGAAATGAGGGCGGGAGCGCGCTTGTCGCCGATTTAAAAAACGAGTTGCCCTAAGGAAAAGGATTCTCCGAGCTGAATATTGGCAGGATGACTGTCTTTCATCGTTAATATTCAAGTGGTTCCGTAATTTTGCCAAAGTCTGTTGCAAAATTGTCCTGGGCAGCCGATTGTGCTCAAAAAGTGCCGCAGCCCGCAGCAAAATTCTCTGCCAGACCAAGGACCGCATTCTGCCGAATACACCCTGCGCGACATCCACAAGCCCATCGGCATCTCCGCCTACGAGCTGACCCGCGCCCTGCCGGAGAACCTCAAATCCAGCCTGCCCACAGTGGAAGAGATCGAAGCGGAGTTGGCACGGGAAAAAATTCCTGGGCGGAAACGAGCGACGAAATAAATCCGGCCGTTTTTTCGGTGGGATCTTGATTGATGTTATCTGAAGAAGTATGATTCAAATTGAATCAGTTATTATCGAAATAATGCCGCCGAAACCAACAGGAGTCGCTCATGGCCGCAACCCCAACCAAAGTTCTCACCGCGCATATCCCCCTGCCGTTGGCGGAGAAAGTCGAGGAGATGGCGACGCGACTGGAGCGGTCGCGGGGCTGGATCATGAAGCAGGCCCTGTCCGCCTGGGTCGAACAGGAGGAAGAGCGCTATCTTCTGACCTGCGAGGCGCTGGCCGATGTGGACGGGGGCGCCGTCATCGACCAGAGCGAAGTGCGGGCCTGGGCGGAGAGCCTCGGTACGGAGAACCCGCTGGCGGTGCCGCGCCGATGAAGATCAAATGGACCAGTCGGGGATTATCCGATCTGGCGCGGCTGCATGAATTTCTCGCTGCGCGGAATGCGGCGGCGGCCGCGCGCGTGGTCCGGATGCTGGTCGATGCGCCGGAAACCCTGCCGACCAATCCGCGCCTGGGCGAACAACTATTTGAGTTCGATGGGCGTGAAGTCCGCAAAATTATCGTCGGACGCTACGAAATGCGCTACGAAATCCGCGATTCCATCATTTACGTCCTGCGAATCTGGCACACGCGGGAGAACCGCCGTCAGGCATGATGCTCGCTGGCCTTTGCGCGACATTGCGGGTAC